>CAYVKX010000015.1:0-28699 GCA_964452095.1 uncultured Weeksellaceae bacterium | reverse complement strand
TCAGCATATTTATTATTCGTTCTGTACCAATTACCCCCTCTTGCACACCCGAATAAAAGCTGTCTCTTTTCAAGTAATCTAATCTATCCATATCCAATTGACTAGAAACTAACTGGTGCAAAAATTTCTTTTTGTACTCATCTTTAAAAATTTGAATAGCTAATGATAATTTTCCACCAAATTCCTTATTGAGTTCTTCCATAAAAAGCAAAGAAATTATTTCGTGATTGATGTTATTAACTATACTCTTTTCTAAAGCATGCGAAAAAGGCCCATGCCCAATATCATGCAATAAAATAGCAATGCAAACCGCTTCAGCTTCTTTGCCGGTTATTTTTTGACCTTTTTTTCTTAATTGATCAATGGCTTTATTCATTAAAAATACACAACCAATAGCATGATGAAAACGAGTATGGTAAGCGCCAGGATACACCAAATAGGAAAGTCCTAATTGCGAAATTCTTCTTAATCTTTGGAAAAATGGATGTTCAATAAGGTCAAGAATAATTCCTTTTTCTAAATGTACGAAACCGTAAATTGGGTCGTTTATAATTTTGTCTTTTTTTCTTGAAAGCATATAGGCAAATAACGGATTTTTTTTAATTTTTGTAAAACTAAAAGCAATAAAATATGATACGAATACTTTGGGCAGATGATGAGATAGATATTTTGAAACCTCACATAATATTTTTGGAGCAAAAGGGCTACACTATGGTAACGGCTAAAAGTGGGGATGAGGCATTGGATAGATTCAATGAAAGTACTTTCGATTTAGTGTTTTTAGATGAAAATATGCCAGGGTTTACAGGATTGGAAACGCTTGTGAAAATGAAAGCAATTCGTCCTAATATTCCAATTATTATGATTACAAAGAGTGAGGAAGAAAGTATAATGGAGGAGGCAATTGGCTCTAAAATTTCTGATTATTTGATTAAGCCAGTAAATCCAAATCAAATACTGCTTTCCATAAAAAAGAATATTGACAGCAAAAGGTTGGTAGGGGAGAGAACTACCATGAATTACCAACAAGAATTCCGAAATATAGGCATGAGTTTATCAGAGAAATTGGATAAGCAGCAGTGGGTTGATATATTTAAAAAACTTACTTTTTGGGAATTGGAAATAGAAAAATCGGGAGAAGAAAGTGTAGAAGAAATTTTATCTATGCAAAAACAAGAAGCAAATACGCAATTTTTTCGCTTTGTAAAAGAAAATTATAAAAGTTGGATAAATGGGCAGCAGGCTCCTTTGATGTCGCATAATTTGATTCGAAAAAAAGTAATTCCACTTTTGGAGGACGGCAAACCTTTGTATTTTATCTTGATTGATAATTTGAGATACGACCAATGGAAAATTATTGAACCAATGATTTTAAGTGATTTTAGAGTAAAAAAAGAGGAGATTTATTATAGTATTTTGCCCACCGCTACTCAGTATTCTAGAAATGCAATTTTTTCTGGCATGTTACCTTCCGAAATGGAAAAAAGATTTCCAGGGAAATGGAAAAATGATGAGGATGAAGGCGGAAAAAATATGTTTGAGGAGGATTTTTTGAAAGACCAATTACAAAGATTGGGAAAAGCAGATGCAAAAATTAGTTATTCGAAAATTACAAATATCGATTATGGAAAAAAAGTGATTGGGCATGTTGGAAATATGAAGCACAATAACTTAAATGTAATTGTGTATAATTTTGTGGATATGCTCTCTCACGCCAGAACCGACATGAAAGTAATCAAGGAATTAGCGGAAGATGATTCGGCTTATCGTTCGCTTACAGCTTCTTGGTTTGAACACTCTCCCCTTAGAGATATTATGAAGCAAATAGCAAAACAAGGAGCGAAAATGATAATTACTACTGATCATGGAACTATAAATGTGAAACAGCCATCAAAAGTAATTGGCGATAGAAATGTGAATTCTAATTTGCGCTACAAACAAGGTAAAAACTTAAACTATATTGAGTCGGATGTTTTGGTGATAGATAAGCCCTCAGAATATTATTTGCCTCAACAAAATGTGAGCACAAAATACATCTTTGCTAAAGAGGATATGTACTTTGTGTATCAGAATAATTACAATCAGTTTGTGAAGTATTTTAAAGATACTTTTCAGCATGGAGGTATATCATTAGAGGAAATTCTTATTCCAATTATTACATTAGAAGCAAGGTAAAATGAGCAATACATTTGTTGCAAAAAAGCTAGAAGATTTAGATGAAATTGCAAATCAACTCATTGAAGTTTTTGCAAGTGAAAAAAAAATTGTATTTTTCGGAAAGATGGGAGCGGGAAAAACTACTCTGATAAAAGCCGTTTGTAAGGCGCTAAATGTAGAAGATATTGTGAGTAGTCCGACTTTTTCGGTGGTAAATGAGTACAAAAATAAAAATGGAGAATCTTTGTATCATTTTGATTTTTACAGAATAGAAAAAAAGGAAGAATTATACGATTTAGGATTAGAAGAGTATCTGGATTCTGGAAATTATTGTTTTATAGAATGGCCAGAAAAAGCAAACGGATTATTGGACGGAAATAAAGTAGAAATAAGTATCACAACAAATAAAGAAAGTAGAATAATTAAAGTAAATGCATCATGAAAAGAAGTAAAAACATAGCAACATTTGCTGGCTTAATGCCACAAGAGGAGATGTTAGCGGTAAAAAAGAATTTTCAATCCTTATATATAGGAATTCCAAAAGAGGTTTCTTATCAGGAAAATAGAGTTAGCTTGTCGCCAGATGCGGTAGCACTTTTGGTAAGTAACGGGCATAAAATTGTTGCGGAAAAAGGGGCAGGAATTAATGCCAATTTTACAGATGAAAATTATTCTGATTCTGGGGCAAAAATCGCTTACAACACAGAAGATGTCTACAAAGCAGATATTATCTTAAAAATAGAGCCCCCTACTTCTAAAGAAATAAAAATGATGCAAAAAGGGCAAACGCTTATTTCTGCTTTGCAACTCACTACTATTGATGAAAAATACATCAATTTATTACTAAAAAGTGGAATTACTGCTCTTGCTTACGAATATATAAAAGATGAAAACGGGATTCTTTCTCTAATAAGAAGTATTAGTGAAATTGCAGGAAATACAGCAATTTTGATTGCAGCAGAATATTTAAGTAATGTAAATTCAGGAAAAGGATTGATGCTTGGAGGGGTAAGTGGAATTTCTCCAACTGAAATAGTAGTGCTTGGAGCCGGAACTGTAGGAGAATTTGCTACAAGAACTGCACTAGGATTAGGAGCTTCAATTCGGGTTTTTGACAGCTCAATTACAAAACTCAGAAGATTACAAGAGATTACTCCTCAAAGAGTTAGCACTTCTATTTTGCAACCAAAAGCATTGCAAAAAGCACTAATGAGAGCAGATGTTGTGATTGGTGCATTAAGGGCTGATGAAGGCAGAACGCCTTGTGTGGTAAGTGAAGAAATGGTGAAGAAAATGAAAAAAGGAGCTGTAATTGTAGATGTAAGTATCGATCAGGGAGGATGTTTTGAATCCTCAGAAGTTACTAATCATAAAAAGCCGACTTTCAGAAAATATGATGTAGTGCATTATTGTGTGCCAAATATCTCATCAAGAGTATCGCGTACTGCATCTTTTGCAATTAGTAATATATTATCGCCCACTCTTTTACAAATGGGAATTTCCGGTGGGGTTGAGGACTTGCTGATAAGAGATGCTGGCTTGCGAGATGGGGTTTATGTTTATAGAGGAAATCTTACTAATGCTGTGCTTGGAAAAATGTTTGACTTGCCCTATAAGAATCTAAATTTAATCATGTAAATTAATGGGAAGACGACTTTTATTTTTCGGACTTGGAGCTTTAATTAGTATTATTTTTCTTTCAATGGGACCAGAAAACAGATTGAAAAATACCTTTTATGCTTATATGGATTACTTTGATATGGACAAAAGAGTAATTTCTCATCTTTACCCTACTACAACTGATGATCAAGGGAATGTGATTTTAATAGATCCTGATTTTTCCACAAAAGCAGAATGTCAGTTGGTGTATTATAATATTTCAAAAGAAGATTTGCTTTTAGTTTTAAAAGATGGGGAAGTTAATTTTGATTTATCGGATGAAGATGGAGAACCTTGCCAGTATTTTGTGATAGAAAATTCGGTAAATGGTAATGATTTATCTGTTACTTTTGAGCTTTGTTATTATGATGATAAAAGCGTAAAAGTGATGACTTTTAAAACAAATGGAGAACAAGAAATTTGCGACTTTTAACTATTTTTTCTTCTTTGTTTTTCTTTAATAATATTGGATAACTCTCTACTCATTTGCCCAGAAATTGAGGTGTTTTCTTCTGCTCGTCTAATCAGATAAGGCATCACATCTTTTACCGGACCGTAAGGAACGTATTTTGCGATATTATATCCTTCTTTCGCTAAATTATAAGAAACATGATCGCTCATTCCAAGTAGTTGAGAAAAGATGATGCGTTCATCATTTTTATCCACTCCATTTTCTTGTATAAGCTTAGTTAAGTATTCTGAGCTTTCTTCATTATGTGTACCACTACAAAAGGAAATTCTACTTAAATGTTCAATGCAATACTTTTGTGCCAAATCATAATCTTTATCGGTATCTTCTTTTTTAGTATGCACTGGACAAGGATAATTTAATTTTTCTGCTCTTTCTATTTCTTGTTCATGGTAAGCACCTCTTACTAATTTTAATCCAATAAAAAAGTCATTGGTTTTTGCAATTGAATACAATTCTTTTAAATAAGCTAATCTATCGTTTCTATACATTTGCAAAGTGTTGTAAATCCATGCTTTTTCGCTATTGTATTTCTGCATCATATCAAGTACAATATCATCTATTGCATCTTGAATCCAACTTTCTTCCGCATCAATAAATAAAGGGACTTTATTAGTAGATGAGGTGTTGCAGATTTCATCAATTCTTGAGACAAGTTCTTGTTTCTCTGATTTTTCTTTTTCCGTTAGATTTTTATTACTACTTATCTTTTCCAGCAAATCAAAACTTGCAACAGCAGTAGGCTTAAATACCGAAAAAGGAATGCTTTTTTCCTGTTTTGCTTTAATAATTGTATCGATTATTTCTTTTTTCGCTCTTGCAAAATCTTCTGATGATTCTTTACCTTCTGCTGAAAAGTCAAGAATAGTTCCTATCTTGGATTGCCATAATTTTTCAATGGTGGTTTGGCTGCTTTTTATGGTTGTTCCTCCGCAAAATTGTTTATAAACAGTCGCTTTTATTATACTTTTGATAGGTAAGCGCAAGCCAATGGCTATTTTAAAGAAAAAAGTTAGGATTTTGGTTACAACAGGGTTACTAATTATCTTAAATAAAAAGTATGCTCGGCTTAAATCTTTATCTGATTTGTCGGCATAAGCAACTTTTACATCATCAAAGTCAATCATCAGTTTAGAATTTTGACAAAAATATAATTTTCAATTAATTTGGGCTTGATTTTTAGTTGCTAGTTTTTAGAACCCAACCCTAGCCCATCCAAGGAGGGGAGTTCGGTAGTTATTTTTGTCTCAATTCTAATATCTCACTACTTAAATCTATTTTACCTTCCTGCAAATCATTAAGCCATCTCGAACTGGCATCAAAATATTTTCTACTCTTTTATCATTTTGCACCTTTTTACTGTACTCAATAAGAGCTCGAGTTTCTTCATCAGAATTATCCTCTAAAACTTTTCCACTCCAAAGCACATTATCAGCAATTATTACTCCGCCAATGCTTAGTTTTTCCATTGCTAATTCATAGTATTTACAGTAGTTTTCTTTGTCTGCATCAATAAATACTAATTGAAATTTGGTATCAATTTTCGGGATTATTTCTATTGCATCACCAATATGTTGTGTAATATTGTTTTTATATTCTGATTGTTGAAAATACTTTTTGGCAAATTCCGTTACTTCCTCATTACAATCAATAGTGTGGAGCGTTCCGTTTTTAGCAATTCCTTCTGCCATGCAAAGAGCAGAATAGCCAGTATAAGTACCTATTTCTAAAATATTTTTTGGCTGAATAAGTTTGCTAAACATGGACAATATTCTTCCTTGCATATGCCCAGAAAGCATTCTGGGAACCATTATTTTTGCCCAAGTTTCTCTGTTTAGTTTGGAAAGTAACTCGCTTTCTGCTGTGGTGTGAGAGCTTGCGTATTCTTCTATTTTTTCTGGTAAAAAATCCATGCTTTTATTATTTTTTTTATAAAAAAAGCCACAATTAAGTGGCTTCTTTCAATGTACATTCCTAAACTTTATTATTCTGATTTACTTTCTTCATCTGTAGCTTCTTTTTTACCGCTACATCCTTTTTTAGCAGCACCTTTTTTAGAGCAACATCCTTTCTTTTTAGCTCCTTTGCTACAGCCACTCTTTTTTGCTTTACCTGAGCAAGAAGATTTCTTTCCGCTATAGTCATTTGTTTTATCAAAGTTAAAAGAACCTTCTTTACTTTTACTACATTTTGATTTGCCTTTTTTAGAAGAACAGCAAGATTTTTTACCACCTTTTTTGCATTTAGCCAAATCTTCTTTCGAACATTCTTTTCCAGTTTTTACGCAAATAAGTTTACCATCTTCTGTTTTTGTAAAAGGACAATCCGTTTTTACTTCTTCCGTTTTTGTTTCGCTTGTAGCATCAGTTTGTGCTACTGCACTGCTTAGCCCTATAAAAAGAAAGGCTAGCATTACAATTGATAATTTTTTCATTTTGTTTTGTTTTTTTGATTATTAAGTTGCAAATATAGTAAAATAGTTTAAAGTTGGCTTTTTTTAGCTCTTAGAAATAAAATCGCTTTTTTTTAGTAAGTAGCAATTATGCTAATTCCACCCTCTACTTTTTGGTTAAGCTCGGCACATACTTTTGTGCCAATGGGCAAAAATACATCCACCCTTGACCCAAACTTAATAAAACCAAATTCATCAGCAGTTGTTGCACTTGTTCCAACTGTGGCGTAAGAAATAATTCTTCTGGCTACTGCCCCAGCAATTTGCCTAAATAAAATGGATATTTTTTCATTTTCAACCACCACCGTATTTCTTTCGTTATCGGTAGATGCTTTTGGATGCCAAGCCACCAAAAATTTACCTGCATGGTATTTGGTATAAGCCACCTTTCCAGAGGCAGGGTAAAGGTTGTTGTGCACATTAAGGGGCGACATGAAAATAGATATTTGTAAGCGTTTGCCTTTATAATATTCGTTTTCCTCTGTATGTTCTATCACAACTACTTTTCCATCACAAGGGGCATACACCACACCATCTTTTCGTTCAAATGCGCTATTCGCAATTCTGAAAAAATACACAGACATTACAAATAAAAACACAGCAAGAGGCAGGGTAAAGTACCAAAATATGATTTCAGAATTCCAATAAGTAATGTAATTCACTAATGTAAAAATCAAGATTTCATTTCTAAGGGTTTTAAAACCTTCTTTGTGGAGTTTCATTTATAGTAAGTTAATTAGTATATATATTGTAGGAATTGTAATCATAAAGGCATCCATTCTATCGAGTATCCCTCCGTGTCCTGGAATAAAATTACCTGAATCTTTTACGCCCGCTTTTCTTTTATAATTCGATTCGATAAAGTCACCCAATGTAGCTGTAAAAGGTAAAATCACACTAATTACAAAAATATCCCTTATCGCAATATTATTAAAATATGGGTGCACTATAATGGCTGCAATTATTGTAAAAACAAAGCCGCCAGCAAATCCCTCCCAAGATTTTTTAGGAGAAATAGAAGGCATAATTTTATTTTTACCAAATTTTATTCCAAAAAGGTAAGCAAAAGTATCGAAAGTCCAAGTGAGAAGGAATAACAAAAGGAGCAACTCTTTATCTAAAAGTATGGCTAACATAAGAGCCCAAACATAAAAATAGGATAAAAGTGCATTTTTTCCTTTGTGTAATTTCCACATTTCAAAAGTGGAGATAACAGTAATTACAGAAAACAATACAGTTTTTGACAGTCCAGAATAAGAAGTCCCAAACCACATAATAGCGACATAAACTGCTCCTGAAAGGGCTCTTTTAAGTGTTTCGTTCATCTTGTTTACTGATTAAGTTTTTTGCCTTTAATACATCTTTTGCATCTACAAAAAGTTCAATTTCTCCAAAAGCCAAATAAGAGGAATCTTGTTTGTTGATAGACATAGCAGTGATATTATTTTCTTCTAGGAAACCTTTCAATAGTTCAATTTTATAAGGTTCGGATGATGCGTAAATTTTTATCCAATTATAATCCACTTAGGATTTGCTTTTTTTCTTTTTAGCGGCTTTCTTATCCATTTCGTTTAATTGCTCTTCCTCAAAAGAAGTCCATTTTCGTTTTCCAAAAATACCTTCTAGATTCTCTTTGTAAATAACTTCCTTCTCCAATAAAAGCTCGGCTAATTCGGTGAGTTGTTTTTTGTGTTTCTTCAGAATAGATTTTGCTCTTGTGTAAGCTTTTTCAATCAAGCTAGAAACTTCTTCATCAATAATTTGAGCAGTTGCCTCACTATAAGGTTTTGTAAAAGAAGCTCCTTGCCCAGAAGAATCATAATAACTTCTGTTGCCCACCTTATTGCTCATTCCATATACGCTAACCATAGCATAAGCCATTTTAGTTACTTTCTCCAAATCACTTAGCGCTCCTGTGGAAATTCTATCAAAAAACACTTCCTCAGCTGCTCTCCCTCCCAATGCTGCACAAAGTTCATCTTGCATTTGTTCAGTAGTTGTTAATTGTCTTTCCTCTGGTAAGTACCATGCCGCCCCTAAAGATCTTCCTCTTGGAACAATGGTAACTTTTATTAAAGGAGAGGCAAACTCCAACATCCAACTCACAGTGGCATGCCCAGCCTCATGATAGGCAATCGTTTTCTTTTCGTTAGGAGAAATAATTTTAGATTTTTTTTCTAATCCTCCAATAATTCTATCAACAGCATCTAAGAAATCTTGTTTTTCTACAATTTTCTTAGATTTTCTAGCAGCAATAAGGGCAGCTTCATTACACACATTTGCAATATCTGCACCAGAAAATCCAGGAGTTTGCCTTGCTAAAAAGTTAACATCTATATCTTTAGCCAATTTTAATGGTTTTAGATGAACTTTAAAAATTTCTTTTCTTGCAACTAAATCAGGCAAATCAATATAAATTTGTCTATCGAATCTTCCAGGGCGAACAAGGGCTTTATCAAGCACATCAGCACGATTAGTTGCTGCTAAAACAATAACTCCAGTATTAGTGCCAAAACCATCCATTTCCGTTAAAAGCTGATTAAGAGTATTTTCTCTTTCATCATTGCTTCCTGTCATTGCATTTTTCCCTCTTGCTCTACCAATTGCATCAATTTCATCAATAAAAATAATGGATGGAGCTTTCTCTTTTGCTTGCTTAAATAAATCCCGAACTCTACTAGCACCAACCCCAACAAACATTTCCACAAAATCAGATCCTGAAAGAGAGAAAAAAGGAACTTTGGCTTCACCTGCCACTGCTTTTGCAAGTAATGTTTTTCCAGTTCCAGGAGGACCAATAAGCATTGCACCTCTTGGAATCTTACCTCCTAATCTGGTATATTTTTTAGGATTTTTAAGAAAATCAACAATTTCCTCTACTTCTTCTTTTGCTTCTTCTAATCCGGCAACATGTGCAAATGTTACTTCTACTTTTTCTTTATCGAATAAAGTGGCTTTTGATTTTCCTATATTAAAAATCTGCCCCCCACCACCAACGCCTCCACCACTCATTCTTCTCATAATAAAAACCCAAATAGCAATAAAAAATACTAATGGTAGTATCCATCCCAAAATATCACCAAAAACATCTTGTTCTGTTTTGTAAGTAACGCTAATTTTATCATAATTATCAAACTCAGCTTGTGCATCATTTAGTTGCTGATTAAAAGTTTCTACCGAGCCAATTTCAAAATAAAAATGAGGACCATTATTATTTGCTCCACCTAGTGGTTTTTGTTTAGCATCTCTAAATTTTTCTTCTCCCAAGTATTCCTGCTTAATGTAGATTCTTGCTATTTCTTTATTTACAATTACTACTTTTTCTACCTTTTTTTGTTGAAGCATATCTCGGTTAAATTCTTGCCAAGAAGTTTGCTCGGTAGAATCAAAATTTAGCATTTGTAAGCCGAAAAAGAAAATAGCAATAGCGGCATAAATCCAAATAATATTGAATTTGAAATTCTTTTTTGAGGGTGTTTTTTTTGTTGGTTTTTTCATCTTTTTCTTCTTAAGCGGATTGCTCAATATGTTTTATTTGAGCATCAGCCCACAAATTTTCTAGTTTATAAAAATCTCTTTTTTCTTTATTAAATATATGAACAACTACATCAAAATAATCCATTAGCACCCACTCATTATTACTCTCCCCCTCAATGTGCCCAGGTTTTTCTTTGAGTAATTTTGATATATCCTTTCTCACATTATCGGCAATGGAAGAGATATGCGTATTGGATGTGCCATGGCAAATAATAAAAAAATCACAAACTGCTGATTCAATTTCTTTTAGGTTAATACTTACTACATCTTTACCTTTATGCTCTTTTATTGCTTCAATGATTGCTTTAGCTAAAACATCACTTTTTTTCTTCCTTGTTTTTTTACCCATTTAAAATTTTAAGTTTGCAGTTGCAAAAGTAATCAATTTGAACGGATAAAAAAGCAAAATTTTGGCTTCATTATTTAACCATATTATTCAGCTAAAAGAAACTATTTCAACCAATAGTTATGCCCATAATTTACTGAAAGAAAAAAAGATAAAACAGGGAGCTGTTATTTGTGCTAAATACCAAAGCAAAGGCAGAGGGCAGGTGGGTGCCAATTGGGAAAGTGAGAATGGAAAAAATATATTGATGAGCATTGTGCTTTCTCCAGATATTTTACTAAAAAATCAGTTTGAAATTAATATTTGTATTTCCCTTGCTTTGCATGATTTTACCAAAAAATACTTTTTAGAAAGAGCAAAAATTAAATGGCCAAACGATTTGTTGATTGAGGATAAAAAAATAGCAGGAATCTTGATTGAAAATACAGTAAAAAAAGATAAGGTAAAAGATACGGTTATCGGGATTGGATTGAATGTAAATCAAATAAAGTTTGCTGATTATTTACTGGAAGCTACCTCTTTTACTTTAGAATTAGATAAAGATTTTGCTATTAAAGAATTGCAAACAGAACTTTTGGATTGCACAGAAAACAGATATCAGAAATTAAAACAAGGTAAAACAGCAAATCTGAAAGCAGAATATTTAGACAATTTGTATGGACTTAATCAGTGGAAAAATTATAAACTAAAAGGAAAAAAAATAAAAGAAAAAATAGTTGGAATTGATGAAGTGGGGAAGCTTTTGTTGGAGTTTGAAAATGAAAAAATAAAGTCCTTTTTCCTGAAAGAAATCACTTATTTATATTAGAACCCACCTAGAGTTTTTCTAGACCTTTAGCTGCTGCATTCAAGAAGTTAGTCAGTGGCTTTTGCATCATCATTTTCATCATCATATTAAGCTCGGCATTTACTTCTAAAATGGCTTTACTTTTTTTACCATTTTCCGAAATATTACATTCAAGAGAAAAAGGAATTTGGCTATTTTCAGCTTGTAATATTATTTTGCAGTGAGGTGTTTTTTCTGCAATTACCAAAGTGATCTTTGGCATTCCGCCCATTTTGAAAGAGCAAGATTCTTCTGTAGATTCAAAATCAGTAATTTGAGATGGTAAAATAGATTGCAGATTATTCAAATTACTCAATTTATTAAAAAGTGCTTCCGCATTTAAATTCACATCTACTTCTGGGCTGTTAAAATTTGTCATTTTATTTCTTCCATTTTGAAGGGTCTTCCCTCCATTTTTCTAAAATTTCTAATTCCGATTGCTTAATATAATCTTGTTTTAATGCCTCTTGCAAAAGAGCAGGATAATCGCAAAGAGAAATAAATTTACAATCTGCTTTTTTAAAATTCTCAGTAGCAGCATCAAAGCCATAAGTGAAAATAGAAATCAATCCCTTTACATTCAAGCCCTCATTTCTGAGTGCCTCCACTGCATCCAAACTACTTTTTCCACTACTTATCAAATCCTCAATTACAATTACCGATTGCCCAGAATTATAAGCACCCTCCACCTGATTTTGCTTACCATGCCCTTTTTTTGCAGAACGCACATAAATAAAAGGCAAACCCATTTCCTCAGCCACCAAAGCGCCATGTGCAATTGCCCCTGTTGCCACTCCTGCAATCACATTTGCACTGCCATAATGCTTGGAAATTACACTGGCTAATGATTGTCTAACAAAAGTTCTGCTCTCTGGAAAAGAAAGAATTTTTCGGTTATCGCAATAAATTGGCGACTTCCAACCGGAAGCCCAAGTAAAAGGATTTTCTGCTTGTAAAATAATTGCGTTTATTTGCAATAAATTTTTGGCAATTTGTTTGCCTATTTCAATATCGGAAATCATGACGCAAAAATATAAAGTTTTCATTAACAACCACCCAAAAGTGATAACAGAAAACTGGGAAAAATTCTGTTCCAATTATATTTTGATAAAAGCAGCTGGCGGATTGGTTTATAATCAGGAAAACAAACTTTTAATGATATTTAGAAATGGAAAATGGGATTTGCCAAAAGGAAAATTGGAAGAAGCAGAAGATATTAAAAATTGCGCAAAAAGGGAAGTGGAAGAGGAATGTGGAGTGAGTGGTTTGAAGGTGGTAAAACAACTTTCAGACACCTATCATACTTACAAACTTAATGATGAGGAAATATTGAAACGAACTTTCTGGTTTGAAATGAAAACTAATTATGTTGGAGAATTAATTCCTCAAAAAGAAGAAGGGATTATAAAAGTAGAGTGGGTGAAAAAGGAAGAAATTGCAATAAAGTTGCAGAATTCTTATGGTAATATTAAAGAACTATTTCCGGATGGATAAACTGATATTTATTTTTAGATATATTGTTTTTTGGCTAGTTTTCTTTTTGGTGAATCGGCTTTTGTTTATGCTGTTTTTTGTAAATGAAATAAGCCAATCTCCTTTTTTGGAAGTGCTCCAGATTATTCCAAAAAGTTTTGCTTTAGATATTTCTTTAATCAGTTATTTGCTAGTAATAATTGTTTTTATTTTGTGGCTTAATTCCTTTGTTGGTTTTACAAAATTTTACAAAAAAATAACATTTCTTTTTAGTTGCTTTTTTATCCTGATTTCTGCTTTAATAAGTGGGGGAGAAGTATCTCTTTATTCTGAGTGGAAAACTAAACTTAATTTTACTGCATTATCGCATTTTTCTAATCCTACTGAGGTGTTTTCTACTGCAACATTTTCGCATTATCTTACAATGCTTCTTTTTATAATGGTAGCGATTTTGTTTATCGGGATTTACAAAAAGAAAGTACACTCTTTTTATCCGAAAAAACAAAGTCAAAATTCAGCAATTAATATAGTGCAAAGAATAATTTTCTTACCACTAACGCTTGGGATTTTACTTCTTGGGATAAGAGGAGGTTGGCAAGAAATACCAATAAATTTGAGTGATGCTTATTTTTCAAATAACATTATAGTAAATGATGTAGCTGTTAATCCTAATTGGAATTTATTGCAGAACATCCTTAAGAATAAAAGCAATTTTAAGGGTAACCCATATAAAAAACACCCACAAGAAAAAGTAGATGAATTTATGAATAGCTTAAAAAATGAAAGAGATTCTACTACTTTTGTTTTAACAACTAAGAAACCCAATATTGTTATTATTCTACTTGAAAGTTGGTCAGCCGATAATGTTGAAAGTTTAGGTGGATTTAAAGGAATTACTCCAAACTTTAAAGCACTTGAAAAAGAGGGCTTACTTTTTACTGATTTCTATTCTAATGGCTGGACTTCTGACCAAGGAATGAGCTCTATTTTTTCTTCTTTTCCAGTATTGCCACATGCATATATTATCAATCAAACAGATAAAGCTCGTAAGTTACCGTCATTGAATAAATCCTTAACTGATTATCATTCATCTTATTTTTTTGGAGGACAACTTACTTATGGGAATATAAAAGGGTATTTGCTTTCACAAGGATTTGATAAAGTAAAAGATGGTGATGACTATAAGCATTTGCCATCAGGTAGTTTAGGGATACATGATGAATATATGTTCACTCAATTTAAAGAAGAACTGAATGAATTACCTCAACCATTTATGAGTACACTTTTTACTATAAGTTCACATTCTCCTTTTGATTTTCCTGCAGAGCATAAATTATCTTTTAATAGTAAGGAGGATAAATATGTGAACTCAGTTGCTTATACCGATAAATGTTTGGGTGATTTTATGGAAAATGTAAAAAATGAGGATTGGTATGCCAATACCTTATTTGTAATTGTAGCTGATCATAGCCATAATTCTCCTATAAAAAGAAGATTTGCACAAAAAGAGAAATTTAAAATTCCTATGCTTTGGTTTGGTGAAGTTTTAAATCAAAACTATAAAGGGAAGGAGTGGATTACTTTATCATCTCATCTTGATATTGCTCCTACTATTTTGAGTCAGATGGATATTAATGTTGATGATAATTATTTTGGTGGAGATATCTTAGGTAATAATTCTGGATCTGTTTTTTATTGTTTTGGAAGTGGTTACGGCATGATTCAAGAAGAAGGTAATTCTGCTTTTTCTATAAAATATAATAAGTTTATTGAAAGTAATTTTAATGATAGTAGTATTGTGTCTGAAGCTGAGATGTTTTTACAATATTCCTTTGATGAATATTTAAAATATTAAATTATGAAAAAAAGTTTATTGATTTTGATTGTAATTATATTTTTATAGAGTCCATAGTAAAAGAATTCCTACTACTAATGTGATTAAAAATTCTAACTTATTTCTCCAAAAAAACTGAACTAAATGGAAACTCCATAGGGTTCTCAAGAAAGATGTTTTAGGGTTTAGTAGTTTATCAGATTCTTCTGGAGTAATAATTGTATCTAGCTTAGTTTGACAAAAATAATCTAGTCCTTCCATCTGTATATTACTTTTTTCTCCAAATCTATCTCCTAGGAATCTTCTTTCAACATTAGTAAATGGAATAACCTTTTCAGCTAAGCCCATCTTAGAAAGTTCATGAGAGCCACAAGAAGCAAAATCTTTGAAGCTATCAAACTGGTCTTTGCAAATTACTTGAATACATGACTCAGGGAAGTTGTATTTATTGGCCCATAATCCCGTCCAACCCGTTTTTAGACTGTCTATATAATCAAACATTCTATTAGAAATTAAAAATGCATCAGACTCAATATGAATAATTTTGTCATAATTATATTTTTCAGCTATTTCAAGAGAGGCGCAAAAGCTTCTCCACCAGCCCTCATTGTTTGCTGAGTTATGAGACCAGTTCAATCCTTTTCTATCATTAAATGAATATAGATTAATTTTTTTTACTTCATGAAGAGTCTCTAATTGTTCTTCTTTTAATGTATGTATCTCAGTACCTGTAATTAGTTCTAAATCAGAACAATCATCAATTAAAAACATGTGCTTGTCATTCGTAAATGGATGATTATTGTAATAGTCAATCCATTTTTGATATCTTTTTAGATACAATTTTTCTGTATCAAAGTAGGATGTGCAAAAGATAAGTGTCTTCATTAGTTATTTAATTTTAAAAATAATGTAGGACAAAGGTAACTAAAAAGTAAATTCTTATGTTAGGATTATCTTGCTCCTTATAAGTTTGGAAATAACATGATGCCTAATACAAAGGGAGTAGTGCCTTATGCTTTTCATAAAGGGTTTGGACTTATTACAGAAGATGCTTATTATGCCTATTCAGAAAACTACCAAAAATTGATAGAAATTCATGCTGGAAATAAGGCAAAAGAAAAGAAAATTAAGAAGGAAGCGGAAATGTATTTTCAAGCCGCCTTTAAGGAGTATATGGAGTTATAATAATTTACAAATTACCATCCAATAATCCTCTAATCTCATCAGAAGAAGGTCTTGGCGCATTTGTTGAAATTACATTTCCATCAACAGAGAAAAGCATAAATCTTGGAATGCCAAAAATGGCATAAGATTTTGTGATTTCACTCCAACCATCTGCCCATAATTGTGTACCGCCCATTTCTTTTTCGGCTATCATTTTTAGCCAAGCTTCTTTGTCGGTATCCACCGAAACAGAAAGAAAGGTGATATTTTTTCCATGATATTCCTGCTCCAATTTTTGTAATGAAGGGATTTCTGCTTTGCATGGTCCGCACCAAGTTGCCCATACATCTACATATATCAGATTGCCACTAAATGAAGAAAGTGAAAATTCATTTCCATCTTTGTCCGGATATGTGAAATCAATGGCAGCATCTCCTTCTTTTGGCATATTGTCAATTGCTGTTTTTCTTTCTAGCCAGCCTTTTGTAGTTTTTTCAATCCTTTCCTTTGCTTCAACTATAAATTCAGCATCAGTCACCTTACTTAAAAGCGTTAGAAATTCATTTGAATAATTATCAAGCATTTGGTTAAACTCAAGAGCGTTTAAAGAATCAATAGCAGCATAAAAATTATAATTTTTTGCAGCAATTTTAGTTTGCCACATATAATCCTTTACTTCCTGAGTGTACTTTGAAAGTTTGTCTTGTCGCTTTATAAAATTAGCGATACTGTTTTCTAATTCTGCAATTTCACTATTGACAAAAGAGCTATCAGTAATGCTTTCTAATTCTGCAATTACAGCTACTTTATAACCGTCCAGAATTGCTTTGTATTCTTCTGCTGTACTCTTATAAAAAGCTTCTCCAAAAAAATCATTTTCTTCTTCCAATAAATACAATTTTGCTAAAAAAGAGGACTCCTTGCTACCATCATATTTTATAGTTTCATCAAACAGTTCTGTATCAATGCTAAGATTTATTTTATCTCCCGGATTCACATACATAGCGGTGCGTTCTGGTCCGTGCCCAAAATCCAAATAAGTAGCAGAATCTAATAGGAAAGAAATAGTAAAACTTCCATCTTCATTTGAAGTGGTATTATAGGAAGTATCTCTACTACTAAAACTTACCGATTCTCCTTTTGGATTGCTAATCTCTCCTGTAATTGTAACTTGATTTGGATCTGTTTTTGTGCAAGCAAAAAGTAGTGTGGAAAATGCAATTAGTGTGATTTTTTTTAAGTTCATTTTTTTAGGTTTTTTTGGTTTATAAATCAATTTCTTTTGGAATAAAGCCAGAAATATCGCCTCCATTTTTAATTATATCTCTTAATATAGTAGAGGAAATATGAGAAAGTTCAGGAGGAGTAATAATAAAAATAGTTTCAATATCAGTATTTAGTTTTTTGTTCATTTGTGCGATATTCTTTTCAAACTTAAAATCGTGAGAATCCCTTAGCCCTCTTATTATATAGTGTGCATTTTCTTTTTTACAAAAATCAACTGTAAGCCCTTCATAGGGTTTTACCTCAATTTTAGGGTTATTTTTGTACACTACCTTAATCCACTCTAAGCGTTCTTCTATGGAAAAATACTCGCTCTTTTCTGAGTTAATCCCAATTGCAATTATTATTTTATCAAATAGTGGTAATGCGCTATTTACCACCGCTTTATGCCCTAATGTAAAAGGGGAGAACGAACCAGGAAAAATCGCAATCTTACTCATTTGTATTTTTTAATTAGTTGGTAAATATACTAAAATGAACGCTTCCATATTTTCTATGCTCCACATTTTCTTCCTCAAATTTGGTTTTGGAGTCGTGTTCAATAATCAAACAACCATCTTTTCTAATTAGATTATGACTAAAAATAGTGTCTTTTAGTTTTTGGTGATGCTCAAAACTATAAGGAGGATCGGCAAAAATAATATCATAATCGGTTTTTGTTTTCTCCAAAAAATCCAAACAATCCATTTTCATTACCTCAATATTATAATTTAATTCCTCTGCCATTTGGCTAATAAAATTGCAGCAATTAAAATTATTATCTACTGCAGTAATATCTTCTACTCCTCTCGAATAAAATTCAAACGAAATATTTCCTGTTCCAGAGAATAAATCCAACACTTTTTTTCTATCCAAATAATATCTGTTTGCTAAGATATTAAAAATGGCTTCTTTCGCCATATCAGTAGTGGGGCGAACCGGTAAATTCTTTGGAGCTTGAATAACTCTCCCTTTATTTATGCCTGAAATTATGCGCACAACAATTGGGAAAAAAGACAAAAATATTGATGTGGTTTTACGCTATCTAACTCCTTAGCATAATTTAAATTTTCAGGGCAATTGCCAAAAGAAATATCTCGCACATATTCATACAAAAGATGATATTTTTCATCCGATTTTAAGATGTCATCCAATAAAATTAAATCCATTTTTTCTGCTGACAGCCCTAATTGTCCCATAGTAAAAAGTAAGTAGTAAAGTAAATCTTCTTTTGTGTCGGTTGCAAAACAATTATGAAATGCTAATTTATTTTCATCAATCACACAAACTTCTAAAATATCATTTTTTATTGATGCAATAACTTTTGCATTTTTACTTTCATTTTGCAATAAAAGTTGATCAATCAAAATACTATCATTTGCTTTTATTTGCGTGTTTGGAAAACGGTTTCTTATTATATTTAAAAGCTCTGAAGGAACAGAATAAATGTTTACAGCTTCAATTTGTTGCAGTTTATCTGTTAAAATTTCTTCATACACCTTATGATTAAATGCAAGAATTTCTCTCCCTTTTTCTTCTTTATAAAATGCAACAGGAACTAAGGTTGAAGGAAAATGGCTAAAAGTCAAAGAGCTAGAATAAAATTCCTTTTGTAGAAGCGATTCACTTTCAATAATTCCTGCAATTTTATCTACACTTTCTTTAATATTCTTTGCCTCAAACTCAAATTCTTTTAATAAAATATAGGTTAAAGTTAGGGTGTCAAATAAAGTGTATGCAAAATAATTGCAACCAATTTCTACAGAAAGATGACATTTTTCAGTTAATAAATTATCAAGTGATTTAGGAGTGTAATTTACTTTTGGTAATATTTTATTCGCCCCAGTTTCCATTTAAAGAAGCTTCTGACATAGAGCCAACTCTTAAAGAACTGCTCAAGTCATATTTTTTATTTTCAGCATCTAAACCGATAAGTACATCAGCATACTCAGCAGAAATCTCAAATATTTGTACCACTACTTTTCCTTTTTCAATACTTCCAGCATCAATGCTGTAAGCTTTGTTATTGGTGTAAGGAATGTATCGTAAATTATCTGTGTCAAGAGCATATTTGGCATTTCTTGTTTCCAAATAATCTTCAGAAAATATATATGATTTTGCATCTACAAATATAGTGTCTCTACTAATAAGCCCTACCTCCAATGCTTGCAATTCTGTTAAAGTATCAGGTGCTTCTCCAATTGATCTTACTACCGCTATTGAATCGTTATTTAGAAATGAAAATAAGGTGTCCAAATTATCCGAAAAGCTTTGGTTTTTATTTTTGTAAGCAATCTGAATGGCTCTTAAATCTTTTAAGTTTTGTACATTCTCAGCAATTCTCACTTTTGCTACTTTTTGGAATTCTACTTCACTATTAATGCTGTTATACACAAAATAAGCAAGTGCGATATTAAGCGGGATAAGGATTAATGCAATTTGTTTGGCTTTCATCTTTTTTTTTATTTTTGAAGTGGCAAATCTACAATTTTTGCTGAATAAATAATAATTTGTTTTTTCTTTGTAAAAATATTTTTTCAAAATGAGAAAAATCTTTAGTGTAGTTATTTTTAAAATTATGGGATGGAAAGTAGTAGGAAGTGTTCCAGAGATTGATAAATTTATTGCTATTTCCGCTCCGCATACTTCCAATTGGGATTTCCTTATTGGCAGATGTTTTGCTTATATTATGAACATTCAGCCAAAATATTTGATAAAAAGTGAGCTTTATTTTTGGCCTTTAAGCATCCTTATTAAATGGAATGGAGGAATTCCTGTCTATCGAAATTCAGGAAAGAACACAGTAGATCAAGTAGTAGAAAAGATGAAAGCAGCAGATAATTTGATTTTAGGAATTGCCCCTGAGGGAACAAGAAAAAGGGTTGTAAAATGGAAAACAGGCTTTTATTATATAGCACAAAAAGCCCAAGTTCCAATTGTTCTTTTATATATGGATTACAAAAAAAAGGAGGTTGGCTTTTTTGATGTGCTTTATCCTTCTGGGGATTTACAAAAAGATATGGCCATTATTGAAGATTATTATAAGGGAGTAATTGCTGAAAATCCAGATTTTTTTAACCCTAAAATTTATTAGAAGTTATTTTGTTAAAAAAAATGCAAAAACAAATTTCCTAATACCTCTTGCTTTTTCTGATTCTATTATTTTTGCTTCCATAAAATTATAAAATATGTCATCATCACAAGCAACACTTACATTAGCAACAGTTGAGCAAGCCCAAGAAATGGGTTTATTATCAGAAGAATTTGATAAAATTAAGGAGATATTAGGGCGAACGCCTAACTTTTGTGAATTGAGTGTATTTGGCGTAATGTGGTCAGAACATTGCTCGTACAAGAATTCTATTCAGTGGCTAAAAACTCTGCCAAAAACAGGTCATCATATGTTAGTAGAAGCAGGAGAAGAGAATGCAGGACTTGTTGATATTGGTGATGGTTTAGCTTGTTGTTTCAAGATAGAATCACATAATCATCCTTCTGCCTTAGAGCCGTATCAAGGGGCTGCTACAGGAGTTGGTGGAATCAATAGAGATATTTTTACTATGGGTGCTCGCCCAGTTGCTCAGCTAAATTCTTTGCGTTTTGGAAATATAAAATTAGACAGAACAAAATGGCTAGTGAAAGGAGTAGTAAAAGGAATTGGCGACTATGGAAATGCTTTTGGAATTCCGATTGTGGGTGGGGAAGTTTTCTTTGATGATTGCTACAATACCAATCCGCTTGTAAATGCTTTTTCGGCAGGAATTATGAAAAAAGGAGAAATGATTTCGGCTACTTCTTCTGGGGTTGGAAATCCAGTTTTTATTGTTGGCTCTAGGACAGGAAAAGATGGGATTCATGGCGCATCATTTGCTTCCAAAGATATAACAGAAGATTCAGCAGATGATCTGCCAGCAGTACAAGTTGGAGATCCTTTCCAAGAAAAATTATTGCTGGAAGCCACTTTGGAATTAGGAAAAACAGATGCAGTAGTTGGCATGCAAGATATGGGTGCAGCCGGAATCACTTGCTCTTCCAATGAAATGTCGGCAGCTGGAAAACACGGTATGATTATCCATTTAGATAAAGTGCCCACTCGCCAAAAGGATATGAAAGATTGGGAAATCCTTTTATCAGAATCGCAAGAGAGAATGCTTGTTGTTGTAGAAAAAGGAAAGGAAAATATTGTAAATGCTATTTTTGATAAATGGGATTTAAGTTGTGAGCAAATTGGAGAAGTTACTGAGGGGGATAGAGTAAAATATTTTATGCATGGCGAATTGGTAGGTGATGTTCCTTGTGATGATTTGGTTTTAGGTGGAGGAGCTCCAGTTTATGAAAGAGAGTGGAGTGAGCCAGCTTATTATGAGGAATGGAAAAAATTCCATATTGATAGTATTGAGCAGCCAAATGATTTGGTTGAGGTAGCTAAATTCCTTACAGCACATCAAAATATTGCATCTAAAAGATGGGTGTATGAGCAGTACGACTCTATGGTGGGAACGGTAAATATGAGTACCAATTTTCCAACTGATGCTGGAGTTGTAAACCTAAAAGGCTCGGATAAAGCCCTTGCAATGACGGTAGATTGTAATGCTAGAATGGTAAATGCTGACCCAGAAGAGGGTTGTGCTATGGCTGTGGCAGAAGCTGCCAGAAACATTGTTTGTTCAGGTGGTGTTCCTTCAGCAATTACAAATTGTTTGAACTTTGGAAATCCTTATAACCCAGAAGTGTATTGGCAATTTGTTGGTGCAATTAAGGGAATGACAAAAGCTTGTAAAAAATTCAATACGCCCGTAACTGGTGGAAATGTAAGTTTCTATAACCAATCAGCTGTGGAGGGAACGGAAGTACCAGTTTTTCCTACGCCAACCATTGGAATGCTCGGAATTATAGAAGATAAAAAACACATTACTTCCCTTGCGTTTAAAGGAAAATCGGATTTGATTTATTTGATTGGAAAATGTGAAAATGATATTTCAAGTTCAGAATATTTAGCTTCTTTTCATGGCATTAAAGAATCTTCTGCACCCAATTTTGATTTGGATGTGGAATACAAATTACAACAAACTATTACAAAACTTATAAGAGCAGAAGTTTTAGAATCCGCTCATGATATTGCTGATGGCGGACTGTTTATCACCTTATTAGAAAGTGCTATGCATAAGAATTTAGGATTTGATATTACTTCTTGTTCTGAGATAAGAGAAGATGCTTTTCTTTTTGGGGAAGCACCATCAAGAGTAATTGTTTCTGTGCAAGAAACCAAAGAAGATAAATTCTTGGATTTTCTAAAAAGTACAAATGTTCCTTTTGCTTTAATGGGGCATGTTACTAGAGGCGATATTCGTATTGATGATAAATCTTTTGGGGATATTTCAGAATACAAAGATTTGTACGATAATGCTTTGGGCCAGAAGTTGAGGTAACGGATATTGCAGAAAACTTATAATGCGAACAGACTTCAATACAATTTCAGACAGCTCTAAACTTTGGGTTTATGGTTCTGAAACAAAACTTTCGGATAAAGAACAATCATTTATTACAGATAAAATAGGGGAGTATCTCAATAATTGGGAATATCACAAAAATCCATTAACGGCAGCTGTAACAATTTTAGAAAACCATTTTATTGTTGTTGCATTAGATGATGCTGATTATGGAGTAGGAGGTTGCTCCATTGATTCTTTGCAAAGAATAATACAAGAATTAGAAAAAGAGTTAAACATTTCTTTATTAAATAGGTTGAATATTTTTTGCAAAGTAGAGAATGAAATACAGTGTATTTCTACTTTTAAATTAGGTTCAGTTGCTACTGAAAACACTCTGTTTTATGATTTAACTATTCAGAGAAAATCAGATTTAGAAAACTACATAAAACCTATAAAAAAAGGGTGGTGTAGTCGGTATTTATAAAGCTTTCTTTATCCTCACTAATTTAGCAAGCAAACCTTCTAGTTTATCCAATTTCAGCATATTAGCCCCATCAGATTTTGCATCTGAAGGGTTGGGGTGAGTTTCTAAAAATAATCCATCAACACCACTTGCTATTCCTGCTTTTGCTATAGTTTCTATCATTTCAGGTTTACCTCCAGTAACTCCACTGCTTTGGTTGGGTTGTTGCAAGGAGTGTGTGATGTCAAGTATTACCGGTACGCCAAATTCCTGCATGGCTGGAATTCCTCTAAAATCAACTACCATATCTTGGTAGCCAAACATAGTTCCTCTATCGGTTAGCATTACAGAATTATTCCCACTTTCTTTTACTTTATTTATTGCATGTATCATGCTTTCAGGAGCTAAGAATTGTCCTTTTTTAATATTTAGAATTTTCCGTGTTTTTGCTGCTGCTAGTAGTAAATTAGTCTGTCGGCACAAAAAGGCAGGTATCTGCAATACATCCACATATTGGGCTGCAATTGCAGCTTCCTCAGCAGTGTGTATATCGGTAACAGTTGGAATGTTG
The DNA here is from genome assembly GCA_964452095.1 of uncultured Weeksellaceae bacterium. Classification (GTDB taxonomy): domain Bacteria; phylum Bacteroidota; class Bacteroidia; order Flavobacteriales; family BACL11; genus DUAL01. The sequence continues at coordinate 5,053 of CAYVKX010000015.1, read as the reverse complement.
AATCGTTCTCCTATTTTTTTCAAAATTGTTAAAGCTTCCATATCTCCAATTCCTGTAAATGAATCCAAGCGAGAACGATTTGCTTTTTTGTAACTTCCTTTAAAAATAAAAGGGATTTCTAATTTATTTGTGATTTCCAGAATTTTCTCTGCAATTTCCATTGCCATTTCTTCTCCTTCAATAGCACAAGGACCAGCAATTAGGAAAAAATTCCCGCTTTTTTTATGGCTGATATTGTTGATTTTTGCTAATTCCATTTTTAAAATTTTATGCACATTTGCATAAATACGCTTAAATTCTGACTTTCATTTCCGTTAAAGATACTCTCCAAATGATTACTTCCAATGCTAAATGGAACTTTTTTCCCTAACTTAATAGATAGTCCTAAACTAAGTTTTTGATAGTAGCCACCAATTGCAATTTTCGGAATAAATAAAGCGTATTTTTTCTGAGCGAAAGCTCGAACATAAAAATAAGGGGAGTAGCCCGACTCATAGAAACCTTGCAGAATTTTTTCAGCAGAAAGCTGCATATTATCTTGATGAGGTTGCCATCTTATATTAAAGCCAGTTTCGTATTTATCAAAATAATGATCGTTTAATTCTGCTTGCATTTTTAATCCAAAAACAGCAGGAATATAAGACTTTGCATTTCCTTTTTTAGCATCTAAATAAATGTCTTCCAAATACTTTTCTGCTTCATCTTTCAGGATAGAATCATTAAAATTTAAAATATCTGTAATTTCAAAACCACTAAAAGAAAAAGAGGTGTCTGTATTATATTTTAAAGCACTCTCATCCCAATTAATGTAGCCCAAATCTATCAAGAAAAGCGTAAAAATTTTGTTAGAAGTTTGGTAAGAAGCAGAAAAATCAAAAGCAAATCCGTTTCCATTATTGGTGAAAATCCCAAAATTAGCAGTATCGGTAGCAAAGGCATTTACATCATAACTCAAATCATTATACATTCCTTTTTCAGCAGTATAGAATGTAGCGTTTTCTGATATAAAAGAAAGATGTTGATTTCCATTTAAATAAGAAAAAGCAGCACTTATTTTTAAGTCGTTTTTCTGAATTTTGAATGTTCTTCCATATCCTAATTTTATTTGTTGAAATCTATCTAAAGTAAAATTAGTGTTGTCAAAATTTAGAGTGTCCCCTTGATAATTATAATTTCCAAAAAGCACAACTTTCAAAAGATCATCTGTAAAACTCATTTTTGCTAAATTTCTATCAGCAAAAGAAATAAAAAGAGAATTATCACCAAAAGAGGTGTTATATTTTAGTGTGTTTGCAAATTCTGCAAAAAGGGTGTTGTTGTCATCTAAATTAGCAATCCAATTATTTTTTTGATTTTCATTAATGTATCCACCATAAAGCATTCTGTTTGCAAAATCTAAGTTCAAGCTATTGGATTCTAAATTTACTTCACTTTTCCAACTAATGGTGTTATTGGTTTGAGTAGTATCGCCTGCAAATAATAAAAAAGGCAGGGTAGCTAGTGTAATGATAAAAAGTATTTTTTTCAATTTCCTATAGTTTTATTAAATTTTGCACTCATTGAAATTTCCATTTTATAATCAGAATAAATCTTCACAAAACTATTAGTTGGTTTCGTATCAAAAGTGGCTGTAGTTATTACTTTTCTGATGTGTCCGCTACCATTATATTCTGCAGAAAGGGTAGAGGTAGTACTCTCTGTTACCTTATTATTTTCATCTACTTTAGCAGCAAGAATTTGAGTATTATTAAAAAGAGTATCTATCAGATTATCAAATTCATCATATAAAACAACATTAATTTTGGCATCAAAAGGTAATCCGTTTTTCAAAGTAAGAAATAGTTTATCAATCTCAATATCATTATTTTGAGCAATATCAACAAAGCTTATTTTTCTCATATTTATATCAGATGCTATAAGGGATAAAGGAATTTCTAAGTTCAAATTAGCATCAATGGTGTATTCTGGATAAAGAAAATCAGGAGTGCCCGCTTGCCCAAAAGGATTTACATAAATATTCATTGCAGATTGTAATTTGTCAGGCAAAATCTCTAACATATTTTCGGCATCTAACTCTATATTGGTAAAAGTTGGAACAACAGGAATATTGCCGCTTGACATTTCTGTTGCTCTTGGAATAGTATAAAATTGAGATAAAAAGTTAAATCCTGCAGATTCAGACAAATTTGTTGCAGAATTATAAGTGCTTAATTGGTCGAATTTTATTTGCAAATCAGCACCCAAATAATTTATAATATTAAAAGAAAGCATAGCAGATTCTAAATCCAAATTACCAGAAAGTATTTTGCTAAAAACACTTGTATTAGTTTCGGTAGGAGCAACTTCAATAGTATCTTGCCCCAAATATCCTCTTGCATATTCAGTAATAAAATCATAATTGGTAAAGGAATAGAAGCTGTCGGTTTGATTAATAGTAACCAATTCACCAGTAGAATCAATAAAAGTAAATGATTCGGAATAAAGGGTATTTACTGTATCACCACCTAATCGCCCATTTTCTCCAGTCAAATCTAAAATATAACCATCAAAATTAAAATCAATTGTTGTCAATTCCCCATTTACTGTTGGAGGAATAATACTCACAGAAGTAAAAGGAACACCATTTTTCGTTAATGATGGAATATTGTATTCAATTTTTCCGGTATCAGGAAGGGTGCTTAAAGCAGAGATAGTTACTGCACCTTCTTTTATTTTGATTTCCGTTAGTTGCACCTTATCCAAATCAAAAACAAATTCTGTTTTATTAGAATCTAATTGTTGTTCTGGAAAAATTGCAGTTGCCTGCAAAAGTCCAATATCTGCAATAATAATGGTGGTAATAATAGCATCAGCATAATTAATAAGTACAGGGCCATTAGATGCATTTATATCCATATTATGAAGTATCGCCAAAAGGTTCTCGTCAAGGGTTTGTCCAGAAATATCAATACTATCTTCTGCAGTAGTTCCAGATAGAATTAAAGGAAAATTAAAGGTTGCTATAAGATTTTGATTCACCTCATTTACAAGGGATAAACTAACATTTGAAATATCTGTTGGGTATCCATTTTCCAATTTTATTTTTAACATTCCTTGGGTTAAAGTCATTGTTTCAAAATACTGACTAGCATTTACTCGGATGGTATCCTCATTAGCAATCCCAAGCATTGCAGGAATGGAGTTGGTACTTCCATCAGGAAAAAGTATTGTTCCCAGAGGTATCTCTGCAATTGCCTCACCAATTGTTGCCGTATCAGCAATACTAACATCATCAAAAACCACAGAATCTAGAGTGGTTGTTTTTTCATCCGTTCTTGCCTTTATATTTACTAAAGTATCAAATTGAAAATCAATAAATTCCTCTTGAAAAACAAGAGTGATAAAACCATCTTCATCCTCATTTATTGTTAGTGCACTATCGGTAAGAATATCATCAATGCTCATCTCAGTATTAATAAGTGGCGTTAAAAGTTCCACATCCCAAGTTGGTTTTTCTAACTCATGCTTACAAGCAAAAATCAGGAGGGTTGTTAGTGTAATTAATAGTATTTTTTTCATTTCGCAAATATAGTTTAATATTTATATTTTCCTTTCCAGAGATTTTTAAGTCCTTCTCTAAACGCATTTTCTTTGCTATTATTAGAAGGGTTGTAAATAGTTTTTCCGCTAATTTTTTCAGGTAAAAACTCTTGATTGTCTGTTGGTTTGTTATGGGAGTAAATGTAGTCTTTTCCATATCCAAGTTCTTTCATTAGTTTGCTTGGTGCGTTTCTTAAATGTAAAGGAACAGCAAGATTCCCACTTTTTCTAACTTCATCCTGGGCTTCATTTATTGCCATATATGATGCATTGCTTTTTGGAGAACAAGCCAAATAAATAACTGCTTGTGAAAGCGTAATTCTTGCCTCAGGAAATCCAATTACATTTACAGCTTGAAAGCAGTTGTTTGCAATAACTAAAGCTGTAGGGTTTGCATTTCCAATGTCTTCTGAGGCTAGTATTAAAAGCCTTCTGGCAATAAATTTAACATCTTCACCACCTTCTATCATTCTTGCTAGCCAATAAACTGCTCCATTGGGGTCGCTACCTCTTATTGATTTGATAAAAGCAGAAATTATATCATAATGTTGCTCTCCATTTTTATCATATCTAACAATGTTTTGTTGTGCCTTTTCAACTACTAAATCATTAGTAATAATAATTTTCTTATCATCAACTGAACTCACAACAAGCTCTAAAATGTTTAATAATTTACGAGCATCTCCTCCAGAAATCTGCATTAAAGATTCGGTTTCTTTCAGTGTAATATTTTGTTTACTTAATACTTCATCTTGTGTAATTGCTATCTCTAAAAGTTCTTGTAATTCTTCTTTGGATAAAGATTCTAAAACATAAACTTGAGAGCGAGAAAGTAGAGCAGAAATAACTTCAAAAGAAGGGTTTTCAGTAGTAGCACCAATTAGGGTAATAACTCCTTTTTCAACAGCACCTAATAATGAGTCTTGTTGAGCTTTGCTGAATCTGTGGATTTCATCAATAAATAAGATTGGAATATCTTTTCCAAACAGACCTAATGATGATGCTTTTTTAATTACATCACGCACATCTTTTACTCCTGAATTAATTGCAGATAAAGTGTAAAATGGCCTTCCTAACTCTTGTGCAATTAGGTTGGATAAAGTTGTTTTTCCAACTCCAGGTGGTCCCCAAAAAATCATAGAGGGGATAAGTTTATTATTTATTGCAGTTTTGAGAGTTCCTTTTTCTCCAATTAAATGCTTCTGACCAATAACTTCTGAAAGTTTTCTTGGTCGTATTCTCTCGGCTAAAGGGATGTTCTGCATCTTAACAAATGCTTTTTATCAACCTCAGTTTATGTGTATGATTTCCAATCTCAGTATTAAAAATTCCTTGTTGGTCAATTCTGTCGATTCTTACTTTTCCAGAAGCATGGATAATATGGTTATCCTCAAGAATAATTCCTACATGAGTAATTTTTCCTTCAGCATTATCAAAAAATGCTAAATCACCAGCTTCTGACTCTTCCACAAAA
>CAYVKX010000014.1:0-29094 GCA_964452095.1 uncultured Weeksellaceae bacterium | reverse complement strand
TTGGTATTCAGTAATTTACAAAGATAAAATTCTTTTTAAATTATCATGAACCTTTCTAAAGCCAAATTTAATTTTACATCTTACGCATTCAAAAAAACAAATAATACTGAAACTTTTAAAAATTATAACCGTATAAGTGTGTGATTGCGGATTTTTCCGCTTTTTTTATATTCTTTTTTCACTCTCACTTATTGTTACATTATCAAATTATCAAATTGTTACATTAAACTTTTATCTTTGCCTTATGAATTCACAATGGAAAGAAGTAATTGAGAACGCTTGGAAAAACCGAGAATTATTAAAAAAGCAATCCACTCAAGATTGTATTAGAGAGATAATTGAAGAAATTGACAAAGGAAGGTTGCGTATTGCCGAACCAACAAATGATGGCTGGAGGGTAAATGATTGGCTGAAAAAAGCAGTTATTCTTTATTTTCCAATTCAAAAGATGGAAACCACCCAAATAGGACCTTTAGAGTTCCATGATAAAATGAAACTTAAAACAGGTTATGCTGAACTTGGAGTGAGAGTTGTGCCTCATGCAGTTGCTCGCTATGGCGCTTACTTAGCGAGTGGTGTAATTATGATGCCTTCTTATGTAAATATTGGTGCTTATGTTGATAGCGGAACAATGGTTGACACTTGGGCAACAGTAGGAAGTTGTGCTCAAATAGGAAAAAATGTGCATCTTTCTGGGGGGGTTGGAATTGGAGGAGTTTTAGAGCCAGTTCAAGCAGCTCCTGTTATTATTGAAGATGATGCTTTTATCGGATCTCGTTCTATTGTTGTTGAAGGAGTAAGAATTGAAAAAGAAGCAGTGCTAGGAGCAAATGTTGTACTGACTGCTTCCACAAAAATCATTGATGTAAGTGGCGAAAACCCTATTGAATACAAAGGGATTATCCCTTCTCGTTCTGTGGTAATTCCTGGAACTTACAATAAAGAATTCCCTTCAGGAAATTATGGCGTTCCTTGTGCTTTGATTATTGGAAAACGAAAAGAAAGTACAGATAAAAAAACATCATTAAATGATGCTCTTAGAGAATATAATGTAGCCGTATAATGAGAATAGGATTTGATGCAAAAAGAGCGTTTTTAAACAGTACAGGATTAGGTAATTATTCCCGTGATACAATTAGAGTATTATCAGATTTTTACACTGATAATAAATACTTTTTATACACTACAAAAGATAATAAAAATCCAAGATTGGAATTTCTGTCTGACAGAGAAAATACATTTATTAGAACTCCACAATCCTTACTAAATAGAGCATTGAAATCCTATTGGAGAAGTAAAAGTATTGTTAAAGATTTATTCACCAATAAAATTGAAGTATATCATGGATTAAGCCATGAACTCCCTATTGGAATTGAAAAGACAAGCATCAAAACTGTGGTAACTATTCACGATTTGATTTTTATTCGTTACCCTCATCTTTTCAAAACAATTGACAGAAAAATCTATTACAAAAAATTTAAATCTGCTTGTGAAAGAGCGGATAAAATTATTGCCGTAAGTGAGCAAACCAAACAAGATATTATTGATTTTTTCAATATTTCAGAAAGCAAAATCAAAGTAGTTTATCAGGGTTGCAATCAAGTTTTTCAAAGTCCTATAACGGAAAATGAAAAACAAGAAATAGCAAAAAAACTCAATCTTCCAGAAAGTTACTTACTTTCAGTTGGTACAATTGAAGAAAGAAAAAACTTGCTTACTTTACTAAAAACTTTAAAAGAGCTTCCTAATCAAAAGCTAGTAGTTATTGGAAATGGAAAATCCTATAAAATTAAATGCTTAAGATATATTTCTGAAAATAACTTATCAGATAGAGTTATGTTTTTAAGTGAGCTTTCACTTGAAGAAATGGCTGTGATTTATCAATCAGCAGAAATATTGATTTATCCTTCCATTTTTGAAGGTTTTGGCATTCCTATTTTAGAATCCTTATTTAGCAAAACTCCTGTAATCACTTCAAAAGATGGTTGCTTTTCAGAAGTAGGTGGTGCAAGTTCAAAATACATTAATCCACTTTCAATTTTAGAAATGAAAGCTGCAATTTTAGAGATTCAAAACTCAGAAACACTACAAAAAGAAATGGCTGAAAAGGGATTTGAATATGCACAAAACTTTACAGATAAAAAAATTGCTAAAAATATAATGGAGGTTTATTATCAATTATAAAATGAGGACATCATTAGTTATCGCTACATATAACTGGGAAGAAGCTCTAAAACTTGTTTTTTTAAGTGTTTTGAATCAGAGTCAATTCCCTGACGAAATTTTAATTGCAGATGATGGTTCTACAAATAAAACTAAAGAAATTATTGAGTATTTCTCAGGGAAATTACCAATAAAACATATTTGGCACAAGGACAATGGCTTCCAAAAAACAAAAATTCTGAATAAAGCAATCGCACAATCAAATTCTGATTATATTATTCAAATTGATGGAGATATTATTTTACATAAAGATTTTATCAAAGATCATATTACTAATGCTAAAGAAAAACAATTTATTCATGGAAGTAGAGCTTTCTTAAATCAGAAGATTACAAACTTAGCTATTAAAAACAACACAATTAATTTTAGGGCATTTCAAAAGGGAATAAAAAATAAATTAAACACAATTAATAATAAATTTCTTTCAAAAACTATAAGTACGAAAAACAAAAATCTTAAAGGAACAAGAGGTTGTAATTTCTCTTTTTGGAAAGATGATTTTATAAAAGCAAACGGCTACAATGAAGATATGATTGGTTGGGGGAAAGAGGACACTGAACTATCAGTTCGTTTAATGAATATTGGTATAGAGAAATATCAAATTAAATTTGGTTGCGTTTGCTATCATTTACATCATAAAATAGCAAATAGAGATGGTATAAATATCAATAATAATATCTTAGAAGAAGCTATCAAAGATGAAATAACCTTCTGCAAAAATGGAATAGATAAATATGCAAAAAGAGATCAATAAAGCTTTAGCCATCTTAAAAAATGGCGGAACTATCCTCTACCCAACCGATACCATTTGGGGCATTGGATGTGATGCTACAAATGCTGAAGCTGTCGCAAAAGTATTTGCTATTAAGAAAAGAACTGAAAGCAAATCACTTATTTCATTAGTTTGCAATACTTCTATGATTGAAAAATATACCGATAGCAAACAATTAAAAATGCAACTTGCAGAAAGTCCGACAACTGTAATTTTTCAGAATGTAAAAGGATTAGCAAACAACCTAATTGCAAAAGACAATACTGCTGCATTTAGAATTCCAAATGATGAGTTTTGTCATCTTATTATTACAGAACTTGGACTGCCAATTGTCTCAACATCAGCAAATATAAGTGAAGAAAAACCTCCAAAACAATTTTCAGAAATTTCTGATGAAATAAAAAATAATGTGGATTATATCGTAAATTTGCGGCAAGATAAAATTATGCAAAACCCTTCAGATATTTTAATGATAAACCCTGATGGAAGCATTAAAAAAATAAGATAGTGAACCTTACTTCTGAACTGAAAAATCCAATATTCAGTACCATACAAATTGTGGCTGATGAGCTGAATTACCCCACTTATGTAGTTGGTGGGTGGGTGCGTGATTTACTTTTAGATAGAAAACAAGAAAAAACAGATATTGATTTTGTCTGTATAGGAAGCGGAATAAAACTAGCAGAAAAAGTTGCCACAAAACTGGGAAAAAAAGCATCTTTCAAAGTATTTAAAAATTTTGGGACTGCCATGATAAGTTTTAAGGAAGAAACTTATGAATTTGTGGGGGCTAGAAAAGAATCTTACCGCTCAGAAAGTAGGAAGCCAATTATAGAAAACGGCACATTAGGGGATGACCAAAACAGAAGAGATTTCACAATAAATGCAATGTCAATTCAATTAAATTCCACAAATTTTGGAGAGCTAATTGACCCTTTTAACGGACAAAAAGATTTGCAAAATAGAATCATAAGAACTCCTCTTAATCCTAACATTACTTATAGTGATGACCCTCTGAGAATGATGCGTGCTGTGCGATTTGCTAATCAATTAGATTTTAAAATTGAGGAAAATTCATCTTATGCCATAAAGAAAAATGCTAAACGATTGGAAATAATTTCTCAAGAACGCATTACAGATGAATTTAATAAAATCATTCTCTGTAAAAAGCCATCTACCGGCATCAATATATTATTTGAGACAGAACTTTTACAGCAATTTTTTCCAGAGCTTTGCGCTCTGCATGGAATAGAAAAAAAGAATGGACATGCCCATAAAGATAATTTTTACCACACCTTAGAGGTTTTAGATAATATCTCTGAAAATACAGAGGATTTATGGCTTAGATGGGCTGCTCTTTTGCATGATATAGCAAAGCCAAAAACCAAGAAATATTTTGAAAAACAAGGTTGGACTTTCCATGGACATGAGTTTTTTGGTTCTAAAATGGTGTCAAAAATATTCAAAAAACTAAAATTGCCCCTGAATGAAAAAATGAAATATGTGCAAAAATTAGTACTACTTCATTTGCGTCCAATTATTCTTGCCCAAGATATTGTAACCGATTCGGCTGTAAGACGACTTTTGTTTGATGCTGGAGATGATATTGATGATTTGATGATGCTTTGTGATGCAGATATTACAAGCAAAAACCCAAAGAAAGTCGCCCGATATTTAAAGAATTTTCAACTAGTTAGAAAAAAACTAAAAGAAGTAGAGGAAAAAGATCATATCAGGAATTTCCAACCACCAATTGATGGTATAGAAATAATGCAGTTTTTTGGTATAAATGCAGGAAGAGAAATTGGTGTGATAAAAAATGCCATAAAAGAAGCTATTTTAGATGGGGAGATAAAAAATGACAAAATTGAAGCCAAAAAGTTTATGATAGAAAAAGGAAAAGAGTTAAATTTACATCCAAAAAAGAAGTAATGATTACTAGAATTCGGGTATTATTAGAAACAGAGCATGATGTTTTTAGAGATATTGAAATTGATGAAAATGACAGTTTAGAAAAATTGCATTACGCTATAATTTCTGCTTTTGATTTTGATGGATTCCAAATGGCATCTTTTTTTCTTACCAATGAAAATTGGGAAACAGGACAAGAAATTCCTCTTTTAGATATTTCAGAGCAACAAAAAGATGATTGTATTTTGATGAATCAGATGCTTGTTTCATCTGCAATAAAAGATGAAAATAGTAAACTTATTTATGTGTATGATTTTATGAATATGTGGCGATTTTACATCAATTTTGTAAGCAGTTCTAAAGAAAGTGAAAGCAAAGAATTGCCTGCTTGCATTCTTAAAATTGGAGAATTGCCTGAAGAAGCTCCAGAAATAAATTTTGAATCAGAAGCAATGGATGATTTTGACCCGTTCGATAGTGCTTTTGATGACTTTGATGAATTCAGTCAGTATGAATAAACGCCTAATTGTAATAAGTGGCGCAACTGCTATAGGTAAAACCTCATTAAGCATTAAATTAGCAAAACATTTTGATACAGAAATAATTTCAGCAGATTCTAGGCAATTTTATAAAGAATTAAAAATTGGTGCTGCACCACCTTCTGCCAAAGAATTATCAGAAGTAAGACATCATTTTATTCAGCATTTATCCGTTTCAGAGGATTATAATTTTGGAAAGTTTGAGAGAGATGCAATCCGAAAAATAGAAGAATTATTTCAGCAAAAAGATACCATTATAATGCTTGGAGGTTCAGGACTTTATATTGATGCTATCACTAAAGGTATTGATGATTTTCCAGAAATTGATGAGAAAATAAAGCAGCAAATTATACAAGAATATGAAAAGGGAGGGATTACATTCTTACAAAAAAAGTTAAAAGAAAAAGACCCTCTTTATTTTAATCAAGTGGATGAAAATAATCCGCAAAGAATGATAAGAGCACTTGCTGTAATTGCAAGTAGTAACCAAGCATTTTCCTCTTTCAGAAAAGAAGAAAAGAAGAAAAGAAACTTTGAAGTCTCACATTTTTCTTTAACAATGGATAGAGAACAGTTGTATGAAAGAATCAATTTAAGAGTTGGTATTATGATAAAAAAAGGGCTTTTAAAAGAAGTAGAAAACTTAATTCCTTTTAAAGAAAAAAACGCTTTACAAACAGTTGGCTACAAAGAACTTTTTGAATATTTTGACGGGAAATGTAGTTTGCAAGAAGCGGTAGAAAAAATAAAACAAAACACAAGAAGATTTGCGAAAAGGCAAATAAGTTGGTTCATAAGAGATGAAGATATTCAGCATATTTCTACCGAAAATGCTTTAGAAAAAATTATCGAATTACTGTAATAGTTCCTCTTATTGGATCTGCACCACCCTTCAAAGTAATCACATAGAAATACGCACCATCAGGAACATCATTTCCTTTTTTATTGGTACCATCCCAAGGAGTATCATAGCCAACCGACTCGTACATCTTTTTACCAAAACGCCCATAAATTGTAATGGTGGATTCAGAATACAAGAAAGCATCATCTAACTCCCAAACATCATTTTTTCCATCTCCATTTGGCGAAAAAACATTTGGCAAACAACTAGCTCCCATTTCTAAAATCTTAATTGAAGTATCTAATCTGCAACCATTTTTATCAAAAACACTTACAGAATAAGTGCCTGGATTTAAATTATTTTCTAACCTATTAATTGTATCTCCAGTTGACCATAAGAACCTATAAGGAGGAGTGCTTCCGTCAGGGTCAATAGTAAGATCTCCATCAAAGTCTTTATCATCACAATCTATAATAATAGCAGAAGGGGTTAAAATAGCAGTAAGTTCACTAATATTAAAAGATTCAGAATATTCACAATCATAAGGTCCTCCTAAAGCAGTAACAATAACTGAATGATTTCCAGCACACAAACTATCTGCATGAGGAGTAGTTTGTCCATTACTCCAAAGGTAAGAGAAAGGTCCTATTCCCCATGAAGAATCAATAACGGTAGATGTAGCAGCATCTACTAACTGATTAACATTATATAAAACATCAATTGATAATGTGTCCTCACAATTTTCACTATCGGTAACTGTAATAGGATAATTTCCTTCACATAAGCCCTTAATAGAGTCTCCAAACATTGCTATTGATGCCCATTCAACAGAAAAAGGAGGGTTAGTCCCACTAGCATTTACAGTTGACCATAAAGAAAGGTAATCATAAAATCCAATAGCAGAAACTGTATTCTGCTGTTGATTTAAAGTATATGTTGCAGATGTTGTAAGTCCACAATTATCAGTAACTAATACTGTATAGTTTCCATATCCAGCTGCAGATAAATCTTCAGTAGTTGCTCCATTACTCCAAAGATATGTATAAATAGGAAAACCACCACTTACTATAATATCAATACTTCCATCATCATTGGAACAAGAAGGTTGCGTTAAAATAAAATTATCAATACTTAAAGTGGAAATGTATGGATTTAAAGTAATTTCTAAAGTATCATTTCCGCAAGAATCACTAACAAAAACCCAGTAAGTTCCAGCAGTAAGGTTGGGAACAGAACTTGTAGTTTCTCCTGAGCTCCACTGATAATTGTAAGGAGGTACTCCTCCACTTACATTAAGCGAAATACTTCCATCATTTCCTAAGCAAGAAGGGTCGATTGAAGTTGCCGAGATGCTCAATGAATCAGGAGTATAAATGAAAACAGTAGCAGAATCTTCACAACCAACATCATCACTAACTAAGATTTGATGGGTACCTCCTCCCAAAATAGTTTGATTAGATGTATCTCCATTATTCCATAAAATTGTATAGTTTCCATTAAAAGTAGTCCCTCCTGAAATATTTGCGGTAATGGTTGTTAGCTCGCCAAAACAGGAAAGATTAGCAGTATAATTTGCAAAAGAAATAATCAGAGAATCAGTACTTTGCAGTTCTACAGAATCCATCAAAATGCAGCCTAAAGAATCCGTTACTTCAATGGCATAGTTCCCTACTTGCAAACCTCCAATACTATCAATAATAATTCCATTATTCCACTGATAATTGTAAGGAGGCACTCCCCCACTTACATTAAGCTGAATATTTCCATTAGCATGATTAAGACATGTTGGGTTTCTTTTTGTAAAACTTATATTTATTAAAGGATTTTCAGTAATAGTGTAAGAAGGATTTGGAAAAGAACAACCCAAATTATCATTAATAATTACAGGATAATTCCCTACTGAAAGTGCCATAGGATTTACTCCAAATCCCCAATCGATAGAAATTGCTCCAGTTCCACCTGAAGTTTGTAAGTATACTTGTCCTGTAGAATCGCCAAAACATTTTATATTAATGATAGAGTCAGTAACTGATATTTCTTGAGGACTAATTACATTTATTCCATTTGTGGAATCTGTACATCCATTATTATCAATAACATATACTCTGTTAAACCCTCCAGCTACAAAAATAGAATCTATATTTGTTCCATTAGTCCACTGATAAGAATATGGATCAACACCACCGAAAATAGTGTCCAAATAAATCCAAGTACTATCGTAAGAGCATAAAGGATAAGTATTAGTGTAAATTTGAGCCACAATAGAATCCGGTTGAGGAATAAAGATTGTTGAATCTAAGACACACCCCATACTGTCTATAACAACAATTTGAAAGGAATCTGTACTTGCAAATAAATTAATCGAAACGGTATCAGCTTTCCAATAGACTGATGAGGTTGCTAATACATTAAAATTAGTGCTCTGATTGGTAGGATTTGCAAAAGAGATAGTGTCGTTATTTTGGATTATATAAAAAGAGTATCCTAATCCACCTATATGCTTTTTACCACCTTTTACTTGTATCTCAAGAGTAGTAACATCACCATTACAAACAATACTATCTAATAAAATATTCTGGAAAATTAAGGCTACTGGATCTTTAAATTCTTTATGATCAATAGAATCTTTGCAGCCAATAGCATCTTCAACTATAACTTTATAGAAACCTGCAGGTACTGCAACCAGAATTTCAATTGTATCAGGAAGTAGTACACTGTTCGTTCCTAAAGTATCATCAGCCGAATACCAAATGTATTTATAATATTCATCTCCATCTTCAATTCCAAGAGAATCTATACTTCCATTTGGATCAAATTTGGCACCTCCAAAAACTGATCTTTTAACATCACCCACTCCGCCAACACAAGGGATGGGATTACTACCCAAACCAATAGTGATAGGGCAACCTATAAATTTTGAAATAGTATCAAATGGAATATTATTTTCTGATACAATTAGCGTTCTAACTCCACATGACAAATCTGTAAAATCCTGATTAATACTAAGTACATTTACAAAACCTACCCCTCCTGTTGTATCATACCACTCATAGCTAATACTAGGAGTAGTATCGCAATAAGAACAAAAAACATTAACAAAACCAGTATCTTGATAACAATTAATTTTTGTAGCAAATGCAGAATCTATACTTTGAGCATTAGAGATGAGGCTAAAGCAAAGTAGAAGTAATAAGTAAACTATTTTTTTCATCTGAATTTTTAAAATAAAACTTTGCAAATATATCTTTTTTAAAGCAATATAAAAATAGATTTTAGATTGTATCAAAATCAATCGTTTTTCCATCTGAGGCAAGTATGGTATTTGGGAAGATAGATTTTGTTTCTTCTAACAAATCCTCTAAATCATTATATCGTTTGGAAAAATGCCCAATAAGTAATTTTTTTACGCTTGCTTTTTTTGCCATAGTTGCTGCATCAATAGTAGTAGAATGCCCTGTCATTTGGGCTTTATCTGCTTTATCTTTCATAAATGTTGTTTCATGATATAAAAGTGTAACTCCTTTAATCTTTTCAATATTTTTTTCAACAAATTCTGTATCTGAACAAAAAGCATAAGAATGGGGTATATGAGAGAGGACAGTCAATTCTTTATTTTTAATTTTATTTCCTTCAGAAGTCATAAAATCAGCTCCATCTTTAATATTTGGGATAGCAGAAAATGGAATATTATATTCTTCTATTTTTTCTTTAAGAATATTCCTTGTCTTTTTCTTTTCTTGAAATAAAAATCCGCTAGAAACAATACTATGTTTTAAAGGAAAACTACTGATTGTAATACTATCATCTTCCAATAATATTTTTTTCTCATCAATAGGGATTGGATGAAAAAATAAAGGAAATTTTAATTCTGTATTTGAAGCAGAAAACTGCAAATCAATGATTTCTTTTAGCTGCTGATGAGCATACAAATTAAGCTCTCTTGTTCTGCCCAAAAGATGCATAGTATTGATAAGTCCTATCAATCCGAAATAATGATCGCCATGCAAATGAGAGATAAAAATATGATTGATGCGCTGGGCTTTTATCTTATTCTTTTGCAACTGAATTTGCGTTCCCTCCCCACAATCAATTAAAAAAAACCGCTCATCTGTATTTAGTAGCTGAGCGGTTGGATTTTTTTCAGGAGTAGGAATAGCTGAGTTACACCCTAAAATCGTTAGTTTAAATGACATTATTTTTCAGTGGCAATCATTCGTTTAGAAATTCTACTTGTACCATTATTTAAAGAATACATATAGATTCCAGCAGACAAATTATTATTAAACTCATAAGTGTTTACTCCCTTAGTAGCGGTAATATTTTCAGCAAAAACCATTCTACCAAACATATCAATTACCATAAATTCTACATTAGTAGATTTTGGAGAGTTAAACATAATATTAGTAAATTCAGCAAAAGGATTTGGTGCATTTTGAAAAAGCACAAAATCAGCTTCATGGAAAGTTTGAATTCCTGTTGCAGGATCAATTACAATTTTGTAGCCATCAATACTTTCATAAGCTCCTGTAGCGGTATATAAGTCAGTATTTACAGGAAAGCCCGAAACAGTACCATGGGTAAAAACATTAATAAGAATCTCCACAGGATAAACTCCTGCAGGATCGTTAGTAGTTCCATACACATTAGCACAACCCACTGCATCTCCTGTAAAACTACAATTTGCTCCAGTATTACAATCTAAAGACAAGCCATTTGGCAAACCATTAGTTTGCACCAAAACCATACTATCAACAAGCCAATCTCCAATATATTCGTTTACAGTAAATCCTAAAATAACGGTATCAATATAAGTTTGAGAACTATCTCCATTTGCTGCTTCCAACAAAGTAGCCGGAGTTTTGATATCAATTACTGTGTAATAAGCCGCTCCTTGAGTGGCGTGTGGCAGGTTCTGAATAGTATCTGGCCAAGTACCAGAAGTAGAATCTTGATAAAGCGAATTAGGTGTGCATTGTGCAAAACCCAATAGATAGCTAAAAGTTAGCGTTAAAATAAATACAATTTTCTTCATAATTTTTTATTTTTTGGTTAATATTTAAAGTTCTAATTGTCGTTCTATTTCTTCCATTTCTATAAAATCTTGTGCTTCTTGCAAAGTGGGTACAATATTCAAATTTTCATCAAAAGAAATACTGCTAACCACCATAAAAGAACCTTTATTTTCAGAAACTGAGTTTGCGAATTTAATCAAATTATTTTTAATAGCATTAAGCGTATCAATATCAACTTCTGAAAAATCAGCAATAAAGTTATTTACCTTATCAGTAAATGTGATGTTTTCAAGCGAATTATTTCCGCCTAATGTAAAAACCAAAGTATGTCCGTTTATAATATTATTTTGCATTTTTCTTGATTTTTCCAGCTAATAAATATAGTGCAGCCATTCTTATTGCCACTCCATTCTCTACTTGATTTAAAATGATAGATTGTCCAGAATCAGCCACATCAGAAGTAATTTCTACTCCTCTATTTATTGGTCCTGGATGCATAATAGTTATCTCTTTATTCAAATTACTTAATACCTCTTTATTGATACCAAAAACCATTGCATATTCTCTTAGAGATGGAAAATATTTAACATCTTGTCTCTCTAGTTGAATTCTCAAAACATTGGCAATATCGCACCAATTTAAAGCATCTTGCAAATTACTCATATGCTGAACATCCAAAGAATTAATGTATTTTGGAATTAAAGTAGAAGGACCGCAAACCCTGACATCCGCCCCTAATTTTTGCAAACAATAAATATTAGAAAGCGCTACTCTTGAATGCAAAACATCTCCAATAATTACTACTTTCTTTCCCTTTACCTCTCCATATTTTTCTCTTATAGAATAAGCATCTAAAAGAGCTTGAGTTGGATGTTCGTGAGTTCCATCTCCAGCATTAATAATTTTTGCATCAATATTTCTGGAAAGAAAAACAGAAGCGCCAGGATTGGGGTGTCGCACCACCACCATATCTACCTTCATAGCAAGAATATTATTTACTGTGTCAATCAAGGTTTCTCCCTTTTTTACAGAAGAGGAGCTAGATGAAAAATTCACTACATCTGCCGACAGGCGTTTTTCAGCAAGTTCGAATGATAGTTTAGTTCTAGTGGAGTTTTCAAAAAATAAATTAGCGACTGTAATATCTCTTAATGATGGAACTTTTTTTATCGGTTGGTTGATGATTTTTTTGAAATTATCTGCCGTTTTGAAAATCAAGGAAATATCTTCTTCTGTTAAGTATTTTATCCCTAATAAATGCTCTACCGATAATGTATTCATTTTTCTGTATTTAACAAAATTACTTGGTCTTTACCCTCTGATTCTTCCCACTCCACAATTACTTTTTCTGATTCAATAGTATCTACTTTTTTTCCAACATAATTGGGTTGAATTGGTAAATGTCGACTATACCTTCTATCAATTAAAACCATCAATTCCACACATTTTGGTCTGCCAAAAGCCAAAAGTGCATCCATTGCTGCCCTTATGGATCTGCCCGTATAAAGCACATCATCAATAAGTATTACATTTTTACCTTCTATGGAAAAATCAATATCAATAGATTGTGCTTCTAATGGTTCCTCTCTTCTTCTGAAATCATCTCTGTAAAAAGTGATATCCAAATTACCAACTTTAATATCTTGATTAGATGATATGGAAGATAGTTTTTTGTAAATTCTATTGCACAGATGAGTGCCTCTTGGCTGAATACCAATTAAAACCGAATGCTCGAAATTGGCGTGATTTTCAATTAATTGATGAGATAGTCGTTCAACAATAATGCCAAACTTTTCACTATTAATAATTGTCTTTTTGTTTTTCATTTGCTACTGCAAATATAGTATTAAAAAAAAGCCCCAAAAAACTGGGGCTTTAAATTTATTTAATCATCATTCTTTTTTTCTTTTTCTTTCTTATCAATATCATCTTTTAAATCTGATAATACATTCAAATCACCAAGAGTAGATTTTTGTTGTGTTTTTTGAATTTTCTCAACTACTTTCTTTGTAGTTTTAGCTGCTGACTTTTTCGCTTTTTCCTCTGCCTCTTTAAAAGTAGAAGTATGCGACACTAAAATTTTCTTATTTTCTTTTGAAAATTCTAATACTTTGAAATCCAATTCTTCTCCAACTCCAGCACTGCTTCCACTTTCTTTTTCCAAGTGGCGTTTTGGTGCAAATGCCTCTACATCATGTTCTAAAGTAACTAAAGCTCCTTTATCAAACATCTCAGTAATTTTCCCTTTATATACATTTCCTTCAATAAATATAGTTTCGTAAGTATCCCAAGGATTATCCTGTAATTGCTTATGTCCTAAACTAATTCTTCTATTATCAATATCAATTTCTAAAACTACAACATCAAGCATTTCTCCTACTGAAGTAAATTCTGCTGGATGCTTTATCTTTTTAGTCCAAGATAAATCAGAAATATGAACCAAACCATCAATTCCTTCATCCAATTCTACAAAAATTCCAAAGTTTGTAAAGTTAATTACCTTAACATTATGCTTAGAACCTACTGGGAATTTCTTAGTAATTACTGACCAAGGGTCTTCTTGCATTTGCTTAATTCCTAAGGACATTTTTCTTTCCTCTTTATCTAGTGTAAGAATCTGAGTATCTACATCATCACCAACTTTAAAGAAGTCGTTTGCACTTCTAAGATGAGTAGACCAAGACATTTCGGAAACATGTAAAAGCGCCTCAATTCCTGGCTGAATTTCTACAAATACACCATAATCGGCAACCACAACCACTTTACCTTTTACTTTATCGCCAACCTTTAAGTTTTCATCAAATGAATCCCAAGGATGTTTACTTAATTGTTTTAATCCTAATTGAATTCGTTTTTTTCCTTCATCAAAATCAAGAATTACAACATTAATTTTTTCATCAAGCGTTACAATTTCATCAGGATGAGAGATTCTTCCCCAAGATAAATCAGTAATATGAATCAAGCCATCAACTCCACCCAAATCGATAAACACACCATAAGAAGTAGTATTTTTTACGATCCCTTCCAATACTTGTCCTTTTTCTAATTTGGACATGATTTCTTTTTTCTGTTCTTCAATATCCGCTTCAATAAGTGCTTTGTGAGAAACCACTACATTTCTGAATGCTTCATTCACTTTTAACACTTTGAACTCCATTTTCTTACCAACATACTCATCATAATCACGGATTGGTTTCACATCAATTTGTGAACCAGGCAAAAATGCCTCAATTCCAAATACTTCAACAATCATTCCTCCTTTGGTTCTACTCCTGATTGTTCCTTCAACAATTTCGCCAGTATCTTCAGCAGTATTTACTTTTTCCCAAGCTCTTAAAACTCTTGCTCTTCTGTGAGATAAGATTAATTGTCCGTTTTTATCTTCTTGTTTTTCGACTAAAACTTCAACAGTAGCCCCAGCTTTTAGTTCCGGATTATATCTGAATTCTGATCGGCCAATTACGCCATCCGATTTGAAATTGATATCAACAATCACCTCTCTATCGGTAACTCTAACTACTGTTCCGTCCAATACTTTTTTGTCCTCTACCGAACTTAAAGTAGGAAGATATTCTTTTTCTAAATCTTCAATTTCTTGCTGACTATAATCAGCTAACTCCAATCTGTCCCAATCAAATTCTTCTTCTTTTTCTACTACTTTTTCTTTCTTTTTTGCCGGTTCTTTCTCTTCTTTTACTTCATCCACTTTTTCCTCAACTACCTCTTCAATAGGAGTTGCTTCAGTTGTTGCTTCAACAACTTCTTCTTCATTACTTCCTTCTGGTGGATTTTCTGTTGATTCCTCCATTTTACTTTCTTCTTCTTTTGGAGTTTCTTCCGATTCTTTTGTTTCTTCTTTTGAATCTTCTACAGGAGTTGTAGTTTCTTCCTGTTTTTCTGTGTTTTCTACTACCTCTTCATTAGTAGTTTTTTTTGCTTCTGTTACTGACATTTTCATCTTTCTTTTGTATCTCACAACTGATAAGGATAAAATGCACTCAATTTGCGAGAGTTGTTTTTCTTTTAATTTCTTACCTTTCCATTCCTTAACTACACATCTAAAAAGGCGTGCAAAGATACAAATTCTTTACAAAAAGTAAAATCTTTTTTCAGAAGATTTTGAAAGATTAAACTTGTTGGATTTTTTTAGCTACATTTTCCATTAGCCATCTAGGAGTTGAAGTTGCTCCACAAATCCCAACATTTGATTTTTCCTGCAACCATTCCATTTTTATTTCATCTTCAGTGGAAACAAAATGAGAATTTGGATTTTCTTTAAGGCACGATTGGAAAAGCATTTTGCCATTTGAACTCTTTTTACCACTTACAAAAATAATAACATCATTCTGTTTTGCAAACTCCTTTAATTGTGGCTCTCTCCCAGAAACTTGCCTACAAAGTGTATCATTCACAATAAATTTTACAGAACCTGTATTGCCATCAATTTCTTTTCTTTTTGTGATTTCTTTTTGTAAATCAGCAAAAGCTTGTGGGCTTTTTGTAGTTTGAGAATACATATAAATAGGGAGAGAGAAATCCACTTTATCCAAATCATCAGAAGAGGCAACAATAATGGCTTTTCCATCAGTTTGTCCTAAAAGTCCTTTTACTTCAGCATGACCTTCTTTTCCGAAAATAATTACTTGTCCATCAATTTTATTGATTTCCTGGAAACCCTCTTTTATGGCATGTTGCAATTTCAGCACAACAGGACAAGAAGCATCCAAAAGCTGAATATTATTTTTGATGGCTGTTTTATAAGTTTCTGGCGGCTCTCCATGGGCACGAATAAGAACTTTACAATGCTTTAACTCCTTTAATTGCTGATGATTGATAATCTCTAATCCTAAATTATTCAACCTATCCACCTCCATATTATTATGCACAATATCTCCCAAGCAATATAATTTTCCGCTTTTTAAAAGCTCTTCTTCCGCCATTTGAATAGCGTAAACCACACCAAAACAAAAACCAGAATATTTATCAATAGTTACTTTCATTAGTAGTTTGCAATTTGCTTTTTAACAATATCAAAAATAAGATTATTTTGCTCAATTTCAGACATATTAGAATTATCAATCACGATAGCATCTTCTGCAACTTTTAGAGGATTATGCTTTCTATTACTATCTTTATCATCTCTCTCTTTTAAATTATCCAATACCTGCTGAAAACTGACCTCTGTTTTATCCATTTGCTTAAATCTTCTTTGCGCTCTAATTTCTGTTTTTGCAGTGATAAAAAACTTCAGTTCTGCTGATGGAAATACTTTTGTGCCTATATCTCTCCCATCCATTACCACTGATTTTTCTTTGCCGATTTCTCTTTGTAGCAGCACCAATTTTTCTCTCACCTGTTTTATTTGACTAACAATACTCACAAAAGAAGAAACCTTATGCTTTCTTATTTCTGATTCTACATTTGTATTATTTAAAATTGTTTCTGAATTTTCCGTTTGAGGATTAAAGCGAAAAGAAACTTTTATTTTATCCAAAGATTGAATTAGTTCTTCCTGATTTACAAGCCCATTTTGTATGAAATTATTTTGCATACAAAAAAGCGTAATAGCCCTATACATTGCGCCAGTATCAATATATCGCATTCCAAATTTCTTAGCGATTGCTTTGGCAATTGTACTCTTTCCACAGGAAGAATGCCCATCAATAGCGATATTAATTTTTGCAGCCATTTACAATCCGAAAGAGCTAAGATTAGTAGTAAAACCAAAGGTATTAGTAGAACCTGCCAAATGATAAGTTGCCCTACTATAACTTAAATGAAATTTAGAAATTTTAAAGCCCAATCCCCAAGAAAAACCAACCAATGCAGGACGAGTAGCAATTTGTAAATCTTGTCTTCTCTGGAAATTAAATCCACCTCTAATAAACAAACTTTTTCTGAAAGGATTTAGCTCTCCTCCCAACACAAAATGCCTTAATAATTTTTTACCAAAAGAATCCTCATTTACCACTTCTTCCCCAGAGGAAGGGTCAGTAATTGTAGGTTCTAAATAATGATTGCTAATATCAAATTTATTTAGGTGATGCACCACAATAGAAAAGCGGAAAGGCAAGTGAGCTAACTCCTTAGAAACACCCATTTGCAACTGAAAAGGTAGATTTTCTCTTTCGCCAGAATAGGACTTTAATTGTCTTCCAAAACCTTTTGCTAAAACAGAAACGCAAAACTTTTTCTCATCATTATAATAAGACAAGCCGACATTGCTACCCAAGCCAAAAGAGGAATAATTTTCTAATTTTGAATTAATAAAATTAAGGTTTACTCCAATGGTAAATTTATCATTTAGCTGTTTACTAATTCCAGCTGTAAGCACCTGCTCGTTTGCGGTAAATTCCCCTTCAATATTTCCTGTTTCATTCGTTTGAATAAAGTTTCCATAATTCAATGCTTTTACACCAAAAAATAACATCCCTAGTTTTTCACTTTGAGTAGCATAATTAACCGAAACCATATTGATATCAGAGAAATAATCTACAAAACTAAAAGAGATTTGTTTTTTCATTTTACTATTTAGCAAAGCAGGATTATTTGCCGCCAAATTCACATCATTGTCAAAAACTGCAATCAATTCTCCACCCATTGCTGTGGTGCGAGAAGATGTAGAAAAATCCAAAATTGCAAAAGTATTCTCCCCTCCTATTTGAGCGAATAGATTAGTAGTAAGAAAAAAGAATAGTGGAAAAAGGAATGTGCGTTTCAATTTCTAAACTTATGATTTTTGTTGCTTTTTAAACGGCTTTCCGCTCGGCTTATTATACACAAAAACATCATCCTTATCAATTGCAACAAAATAATCAGCTTCCGATTTTATAATTGGAGCAGTAGTTTGCTCTACAGCTGCCACTTCTACTCTTACACCTTCCCCTTTTAAGTGACGAATCAGTTCAATATAATCCGAATCACCAGAGAGAATAATAATAGTATCTACTTTTTGGGCAAGCTGAGTCGCCTTAATAGTAAGTGGAATGTCAGCAGATTTATGGCATGGAACAACCGAGCCGTGATAATGCTCATGCAAACGATCAGCTAATTTGGAGGAAATACTTTTCCCTTCTCTGAAATATATGAGGCGATTAAGCCCTCTATTATCTAATAATTTTGGAATAAGCATATCAAAATTTATCATTGCCATTTTATCCTTCATCAAGGAATGTAGGCTCATTTCAATATTGTTGCCATCAATTAAAATAGCAACAGATTGGTTTATAATTACTGTTTCTGAATTTGTCATTTTTTTTTACAAAGATAGTTTTTTTGATGATAAGTTATTGCTTGCTGATTTTTCGTTAGTTGTTCATTGGTGAATTGCTACATTATTTTTTTCATCATCAAATTACCAAATTGTCTTATCTGTGGATTACAGGCTAAAAACTACCAACTACTTAGCATAACTAATAGCCCTTGTCTCTCTGATAACCGTAACTTTCACTTGACCGGGATAAGTCATTTCATTTTGTATTTTATCAGAAATTTCAAAAGCAAGTTTTCCTGCCTCAGCATCAGTTACTTTCTCACTTTCTACAACTACTCTTAATTCTCTTCCAGCTTGTATAGCATAAGATTTTAGCACACCAGGATATCCTAATGCGGTATCTTCTAACTCCTTAATTCTACTTATATAAGAGTCCATTTGTTGCCTTCTTGCCCCCGGTCTTGCCCCAGAAACAGCATCACATACTTGAATAATTGGAGAGAGTAAAGAAGTCATTTCAATTTCATCATGATGAGCACCAATAGCATTACAAACCTCTGGCTTTTCTCCATATTTTTCAGCCAATTGCATTCCCAAAATAGCATGAGGAGTTTCTGCATTATCTTCAGGTACTTTTCCAATATCATGCAAAAGTCCTGCCCGTTTTGCCATTTTTACATTAAGTCCTAACTCAGCAGCCATAGTGGCACAAAGATTAGCAGTTTCTCTAGAATGTTGTAAAAGGTTTTGTCCGTAAGAAGAACGATATCGCATTCTTCCAACCATTCTAATTAGCTCAGGATGTAATCCGTGAATACCTAAATCGATAGTAGTTTTTTTACCGATTTCAATAATTTCTTGCGAGATCTCATTTGTTGTTTTCTTTACTACTTCCTCAATTCGTGCAGGATGAATTCTACCATCAGTTACTAATTTATGAAGTGAAAGCCGAGCAATTTCTCTTCTAACAGAATCAAAACAAGAAATAATAATTGCCTCTGGTGTATCATCAACCACAATATCCACTCCAGTAGCCGCTTCAAGTGCACGGATATTCCTTCCTTCTCTACCAATAATTCTACCTTTAATATCATCACTTTCAATATTAAAAACTGAAACTGCATTCTCTATTGCTTGCTCGGTAGCAGTTCTTTGTATGGTTTGAATTACCACTTTCTTAGCTTCTTGATTTGCAGTAAGCTTTGCTTCTTCAATTGTTTCTTGAATAATCTCTAATGCTTTAGTTTTCGCCTCATCTTTTAGGGCTTCCACCAATTGTTCTTTGGCTTCTTCAGCTGATAGTTTTGAAATAGCTTCTAATTGTTCTACTTGTTTTTTATGCGATTTCGCAAGCTCATCTTGTCGTTTTTGTAGGACTTCTTTCTGCTGAGAAATACTATCTTTTTTCTCCTGTAATTCCTTTTCTTGCTTATTTACATTTCCAAGCTTTTGGGAGAGAGTGTTTTCCTTATCCTTTATTCTATTTTCTACTTTTGCAATATCAAAATTCTTCTTATTTATCAGTTTCTCGTGTTCTGATTTTAGCTCCAAGAACTTTTCTTTTGCCTGCAAAAGCTTTTCTTTTTTGAGTTGTTCCGCTTGTTTTTTCGCTTCATTTATTATTACATTCCCTTTATTTTTCGCCATATTATTAAATACAAAATAAGAGATTCCCCCTCCTAATAAAAGTGCAATTACTGCTGTAATTATTGTTATTGTTTCCATTTTTTCTTTCGTTTTAAGTTACTAAAAAACCCACACCAACTATTTGTTAAACTCCATTCTAGCATGGGTGGAGTCGCCACTAGATATCGAATGTCCACTGTTCTCTAAGAGAAACCATAAATGGTTGAGGCCTACTCTGAACCTAATGAGTCAAACTCCAATATTTTATCTGTTGAGTTTAACAGTTCTAATTAATGCGGGTAATTTATTTTATGTAAAAGAACTTAAATATTGTCTGTTAAAAGAGAATCAAGCACTTTTAATTTATCTTCAATGCCATCATCTTCTAAAACTTTTTTATCCTTAACAGTTTCATACTTTGCTGCAAACTCAATAAGGCACATTGCAAGTAAATCTTGTTTGTCCTTTATTGCATAATTTTGCTGGTAGAATTTTAATCTTTCTTCAATTATTTTTACCGATTTTCTTATCCCTTCTTCCGAATCTCTTTCGATTTTCATAGGATACATTCTACCTGCAATATTTATCTTTATTGATAGTTTACTCATCAAAAAACTGCTTTTTATTTATTTAACAATCCAATACATTTATCAATCTCCCGCACATATTCATTTATCTTTTGTTTTGTCTCTTTGTTGTCCTGTTTTGAAGAAGAAACAACTTTCGACATCTTTATTAATTTGTTTTTTTTCTCTAATTCATTTATTATTTCTTGCATTTCAGCAAGCTTATTTTTTAATTTTTCATTCTTGTTTACGACCGCTTCTTGCTCTTGTTTCGCTTTGTTATACAAAGATATTAACTTCTTTATCTTTACCTCTAAACCATCAACAATCGCTTTCATTTTATTATTTAAAATAATTGTTACAAATTTAAGTTTTTCTTTATACTTTCTGTGCTTTTTTGATGTTATATTTGTCATCTTTTACACAAACCCTATTTTTTAAGGAAGAAATGAATTTTAAAAACATCTTTTTTTGGTTTATTTTTAGCATAATTAGCTTGCCTTTTTTTGCGCAAAATTACCACCCTCCTCTTGATTTTAAGATGCTTCTTTCTGGCACTTTTGGCGAGCTAAGAGGAAATCATTTTCATTCAGGGATTGATATAAAAACAGAAGGCGTAGAAGGGCAAAAAGTATATGCTATTGCTGATGGGTTTGTATCGAGAATTAAGGTTTCTACTTGGGGGTATGGCAAAGCTATTTACATCACTCATCCTGATGGAAATACATCCGTTTATGCTCACTTAAAGTCGTTCAACAAAAAAATAAATGACTATATAATTAATCAACAATACAAGAAAGAGAGTTTTGAGATTCAACTTTACCCTTCAAAAGAAAAGTTTATAATTAAAAGAGGGGAAGTTATAGCTATTTCTGGAAATACTGGTGGTAGTGCTGGGGCTCATTTGCATTTTGAAATTAGAGACACAAAAACTGAACACCCCTTAAATCCTTTACAATTCGGATTTGATATTTCTGATGATATAACTCCAACTATTAGTAAAATTAAGATATATCCTATTGATGGGACAATAGATGGAAATGAAATTGAGAAAAGCTATAAATTAAAGAAAGTCAATGAAGATTATACTCTGAATTCTAAAATTCCTACTGTAAAAGGGAAAGTTGCTTTTAGCATTTCAACTTACGATAAGCTAAATGGTGCATACAACAAAAATGGCGTTTATTCCATCAAGCTTTTGGTAGATAGCTTTCTTATTTATCATTTTAAAATGGATGAATTTGACTTTAACGAAAGCAGATACATCAATGCACATATCGATTATAAAGAGAAAAAAATTAACAAAACAAAAATGCATAGATGCTACAAATTACCCAACAATCGCCTATCGGTTTATCCGCAAATATTCAAAAAAGGAGTGGTTAACTTCACAGATGACACCACCCATTTGGTACAGTTTGAAGTAATGGATATTTTCAAAAATAAGAGCATTTTATCTTTTAAAGTAAAAAGCACTACTAAAGATATTGAGAATGAAAATAGTATGATTTTCCCGCCTTTTTCTCAGCACTTCAGTTATATGAAAGCTAACATTTTTAAAGAGAAAAATTTTCAATTACACATGGAGAGTTATTCCTTATATGAGGATTTTAATTTCGAATATATTGAGAAAGATTCTATTGAAGGTGTGTTTGGAAAAGTGCATCATGTGCATCATGATTATATTCCTGTGCATAAGCAATTTGTTATCTCAATAAAACAAAATGTTCCGGTAAAACTAAAAGACAAAGTTTACATTGCAAAAGTAGATGCAAATAATCATTTTTGGCATATGGGAGGAGGATGGAGAAACAATATGCTCTCTACAAAAGTTAGGGAGTTTGGCGATTTCTGCATTGTAGCCGACACTATTAATCCTGTAATAAAAGGAGTGAATATTTACCCCGCAAAAAAGTTTAACACACAAACTACTATTAAATGCACTATGGCAGATAAAGAGAGTGGAATCAAAGCTTACAGAGCAGAAATTGATGGAAAGTGGATACTGATGGAATACGACTATAAAAGAAAATTATTGACTTATACTATTCCAAAAGAATTAGAAAAAGGAAAACACATTTTTACTTTAATAGTTACTGATAAAGTGGAAAATACAACAATATATAAAGCAGAATTTGTTCGTTAGTTTTTAGACCAAATGCTTAATCTATTCCCTTCTGTATCCATAAAAAGAGCATAATGTCCAATATCTTCTGAAATCAAAGTTTTTTCTTGTAACACCTCCCCTCCTTCTCTTTCTACATTTTGCAAGTAATTATTCAAATCCTCTCCCCCATTAAAATAAATAAGCGTTCCTTTATTAGACGGTTCACCTTCTCCTTTTACAATTGCACCACTCACGCCTCCATGCGAATGCTCAAAAAATCCATGTTGAATGCCTGCAAACTCTAGTTCTTGAATTTTTAATTCTAATACATTCTGATAAAATTTCATTGCTCTATCAAAATCTAGAACAGGGATTTCAAACCAAGAAATAGTTCCTTTTCTTACAGTTACGCCTAATTCTTTTTCAGCAAAATCCATTGCAAATTCTTTAAGCTGATCACGCACATCAAGGTATTGCCGTAAAATTTCGGTTTCCGTTCCTTTTGCCTTTGCTGGATCGGGGAAACTATGGTGGATTTTTTTAGCTACTGTAGGAAAATAAGGGCAAATTTCGTTTGCCTCATCACAAACAGTAATCACATAATCCAAATCCATATTGATATATTCATCTACCAAATTTGACTCATGATGCGAAATATCCAATCCTGCAAGCTCCATAACATGAACGGCTTTTGTATTTACCGATTCTGGCTTTGTACCCGCACTAAACACTTGTGCTTTATCTCCAGCATATTTTCTAATCCAAGCTTCCGCCATTTGCGAACGGCAAGAATTTCCTGTACAAATAACTAATATTTTTTTCATAAATCTCTAGGGCGTCTTTCGTACAATAAAAGAAAAACAAAAAACATATTTATTGCAAGAATTACTAATAATTGTGGTGCTTTGGTATAATAATAAAAGTAGGGTTCAATAAGTGAAAGCAAAATCATCACTAAAACCATGGTGCCGTTTAGTGCGGCATATAGTTCAGAGGATTTGTTATATACTTGCCGAACTAAAAGAGCAATAATCAAGAATAATGCACCAATTTCTTGGGTGAATAATAATGCTAATTTGTTATCCGCTCCATCAGAAGAAATGTCATGTTGTGGCATTTCTGGAAAGAAAACAAACAACAAGCCAACTAAGGTGTAAAATGCTGGAATAAGTAAGGCGGAAATAAAAAATTCTTTTTTTCTCATAAGGGTTGCAAAAATAAGAAAGAAAATAACAATATAAAAGAAGTTTCTGTGTTTTCAGTATTGCATTCAAATTTAGCTATTTTTGGCTGCTTTTTATTATGAGAAAATTACTAGTCATTTTTTTGTTATCTTTTTGCTTTAACTCTTTTGCTCAAGACAAAAGCGTGCAGTTTACCGGGCTATTAGTTTCTACCGATAGTTTGCTCACTATCCCTTTTGCTAATGTGCTTATCAAAAATCAGCATAAAGGAACAATTAGCGACTTTTATGGTTATTTTTCATTGGCAGCTAATAAAGGCGACACCATTATTTTTTCTTGTTTGGGCTATAAAAAAGAGCAATTTGTTATCCCTAAAAACACAAATGAAAATTTTATTACAGTGGTGCAAAAATTAGCAACCGATACTATAATGCTGAAAGAAACAAAAGTATATCCTTGGCCAAGCAGAGATCAGTTCAAACAAGCATTTCTTACGGTTGATATCCCTGATGATGAGATTGAAAGAGCAAAGAAAAATATCGATAATGCTTTTGTTGATATTATGATTGCCCAGATGCCAAATGATGGAAAAGAAAATTTTAGATATTTTATGAACGATATGCATCAACAACAATACATTATGATGGGAAATCCGACCATTATTCCTATTTTAAACCCTTTTGCTTGGGCGGCTTTTATAAAGGCATGGCGTGATGGTGATTTCAAACGAAAAGATTAAATTTGCCGACCAAATGCTGAAACGAATTCTTTTACTTTTTTTCTCTCTTCCTACCCTCTTGTTTGCACAAACATTAAAAGGAGTGGTAAGCGACAAAAACAATGCCCCAATTGAGGCAGTAAATGTATCTATTGTAGGAGGAAAAATAGGCGTTTCTACCAATGAGGAAGGGGAATACACTTTAGATTTAAAAGCAAACAGATCTTATTTAATTAGCTTTTCTTTTATTGGGTATCATCCTGTAAAAATAAGGATTCCTATGCTAAAAATGGGACAAGAATATGTACTGCACCAACAGATGGAACTTAAGAGTTTTATTAAAAATGAAATTATTATTGAAGATAAGCAGAGTAGAAAGAAAACCCTAACAAGAATAAAACCAAAACATGCTGCAATTATTCCAAGTTCAAGTGGTGGTGTGGAAGCACTTTTAAAGACACTTCCAGGAGTGAGTTCTGCCAATGAATTGAGCTCTCAATATTCGGTAAGAGGTGGAAATTTTGACGAAAACTTGGTGTATGTAAATGATATTGAGGTCTATCGTCCTTTTTTGGTTCGTTCCGGCCAACAAGAAGGGCTTAGTTTTATAAATCCTGATTTGGTAGGAAGTATTTTGTTTTCAGCTGGTGGATTTGAAGCGAAATATGGCGATAAGATGTCCTCAGTTTTGGATATAAAATATAAAACGCCAAAACGATTTGGGGCATCACTAAATATGAGTTTGCTTGGTGGAAGTGCTCATTTTGAAGGGACAAGCAAAAATAATCGTTTCTCCTTTTTGACAGGAATAAGAAGAAAAACCACACAATATATTTTAAGTAGTTTGGACACAGATGCTGAGTATAACCCAACATTTACCGATATTCAAACTTTCTTGAATTATGATATTAGCTCGGATTGGAGCATTAGCTTATTAGGAAATATCTCTAACAATACCTACCAAATGATTCCTAAAAAAAGAGATACAGAATTTGGAACACTCAATGAAGCTCTGAAACTCACCATCTACTTTGATGGTAGGGAGATAGATACTTACAAAACTTATTTTGGAGCTTTTAGTAGTTCCTATCATCCCAATGAGAAACTACAATTAAAATTTACCACTTCTGCTTTCAGAACATTTGAAGAAGAAAACTTTGATATTATGGGGCAATATTGGCTCTATCAACTAGATAACAGTTTGGGTAGTGAAAATTTTGGAGATGTAAAATTTGATAGAGGAGTTGGTTCCTACATCAATCATGCCAGAAACAGTTTGAATGCCACAGTTATGAATTTTCAACATAGCGGAAATTTTAACACAAAAAATGCAGAAATAAAATGGGGATTTAGAATGCAAAAGGAAGAAATTAAAGACAAAATAAGCGAATGGAATTTGATAGATTCTGCTGGTTTTACACTTCCTCACACTCCTGATTCTGTGGGTTATGAAAACCCAAATTTGCAGCCACCACTTATAGTATCAGTAAATGATTTGCTAAAAACTACAATCAACTTATCCTCTTACAGAAATTCGGCTTATTTGCAGTATTCCAAAGATATTGGAAACTTCTCAATCACAAGTGGAATGAGAGGAAATTATTGGACATTTAATGAAGAATTATTACTTAGCCCAAGGGTTTCGCTTGCCTATATTCCAAACTGGGAAAAAGATGTAGTATTTAAAGGGGCAGTTGGAGTTTATTATCAACCTCCTTTTTACAAAGAACTCAGGGATTTTGATGGGACTATAAATAGAGAAATTAAGGCACAAAAATCTACCCATTATATATTGGGTGCGGATTATCTTTTTTATGCTTGGGGCAGACCATTTAAGTGGGTGAGTGAGCTTTACTACAAAAATTTAGAAAATTTGATTCCATATAAAGTAGATAATGTGCGCATTCGATATTTACCTAATGAGCTGTCAAATGGATATGCTGGTGGTATTGATATGAAAATCAATGGAGAGTTTGTTCCTGGAATTGAATCTTGGGTTAGTATCTCTATTATGAAAACAGAAGAAGATATAGTTGGCGATTATTACACTGATGCTAATGGAAATGAAAAAGAAGCAGGGTACATCCCCCGCCCTACCGACCAAAGGGTTAATTTTGCCCTGTATTTTCAGGATTATATCCCAAATAATCCAAGTTTTAAGATGCACTTAAATTTGGTGTATGGAACAGGACTTACATTCGGGCCACCAAAAGCAGAAAAACATCAAGATATATTACGAATACCTGCATATAGAAGAGTGGACATTGGTTTTTCGAAAGAAATAATTAAAAATGGTGCAATTAAAAAAGGATTCTTCAAGCACTTTGATGATATTTGGCTTAGCATGGAAGTGTTCAACCTTTTACAAATAAACAATACGGTATCTTACCTTTGGGTTTCTGATGTTTCTGGCAGACAATATGCAGTACCTAACTACCTAACCGCAAGGCAAATAAATGCCAAGCTGATTTTTAGTTTTTAGGAAGATAGTTTGTAGTTTGTAGTTGGTGGTTTGTAGAGCCACCGCTATCCAAATTACATTATCATGCATTCTTCAGCTGCTTTTTAGAGGGGAGTTTTCGGTTTTTATCGACCTATTTGTTTTTGAAAGAAGTAAAAATATTGGAATAACAAAATGCTGTCTGAACGGTAGTGAGTTCATTTTGTTCTATATTTTTAGCTTCTTTCTGCTATAAAATAAATAAGTATTGAACTTTTGGTTCTTTTCTTTCAAGAGAAAAGAACATAGATTCTGAATCCAGTTCAGAATAACAAAACAGAAAAGATTGCTTCAAAATAAATTTTCGCAATGACAGAATAAATTACTTTCCATATTTCTATTTTATTAAATAAGTTAGGCGAAAATAAGGAATAAATTGATATTCCATTTCAGCTATAGGCAACTGAACTCCTCCCTTTATAAGAACAGCATCAAACTTCATATTTTTTGATGTTTTTCTATACATCAATTCAGCTGAAATTTGAGGAACAATAGCCGTCTTTTCAGTAGGTAAATAAATTGCCCCTCCTTTTGTTCCAACATAGAATTTACCCATTAAATTATAATGATAACCTACACTTGCTTCACTAAAAGCAAAAGAAGTATTAACCTCAGTAAAATAAAGTGATTTTTTATTAAAATAATAAGCTCCTACACCCGTCAAGTAAGGCAATCCGTACGAATGAGCAAAGTATAAATTCTTTTTGCTCTTGGCTCCTTTATCAAATCTACTCAAATCATATTTTTCTATTAAATCAATAAGTAAAGTTGGGTATTTAGGATTAGTTGCATAACCAGCTTTCTTCAATCCTTTTGCCCATTTTTTATAATCTGTTTTATTGTATTCAAACAAAAAGGAATAGCGTCCTCTTTCATTTAAAAATAAAGAATGATCTCTGTAAGAATCTGAAACCTTACTATACTTCCTGAAACACTCTCCTTTTTCATCATCATCTTCAATTATGGTTTCTCCATTCCAATTGTCATGGCATTTTATTCCAAAATGATTATTTGCTTCAACTGCTAATCTGCTTTCTCCATTTCCACTTTCTAGTATTCCTTGCGCCAAAGTTATTGATGCAGGGATATTATACATATTCATTTCATCAACAGCAATATTGCTGTATTTTTCAATATATGCTTCTGTTTTGTTTTGAGAAAAAACAGAAACAAATAGGAATAGAAAGGGTAAAATGAGAAGTCTCTTTATCATTTTTCAAAGATATTAATTTGTAGGCAAACTAATCCCTAACCTTTCACTCATTCCTTTGTTACCTTGCAAACCACCCGTATGAATCGCTAAAATTGAACTTCCTTTTGGGAAATAATCTTTAGCTACTAAATCCATAATTCCCATCATCATTTTCCCTGTATAAACTACATCTAAAGGAATTTGCTGCTCCTTATAGAATGAATTAATAAAGTCAATCAATTCTTTATTCGTTTTAGCATAACCACTACAAACATAATCATTTATCAATTCCCAATTTCGTTTGCTTGTCCAAGATAAAATATCCTTTTCTAATACATCAACTCCTTTAATGGCAGGAAAACCAATTACGGTTTGCTTGTTAATTGAAGCATTAATAATTCCTGCAATTGTACCTCCAGTACCCACTGCACAACAAATATAATCTTGGGTATCATTCGCCTCCAAAATCTCAGCTGTACCTTGTATTGCCAATTCATTTGTTCCTCCCTCAGGAACCAAATAAAAATCACCAAATTTTTCCCTTAAATTATCAATAAATTCAGAGGTATGCTTGTGCCTATATTCACTCCTACTTGCATAATGAATTTTCATTCCTTGCTCCTTAGCAAACTCCAAAGTAGAGTTTAATGGCAAATGCTCCTCTCCTCTTATAATTCCTATACTTGCAAA
>CAYVKX010000013.1:0-29525 GCA_964452095.1 uncultured Weeksellaceae bacterium | reverse complement strand
ATAGTTTTTAATGTTGTCAGTAAATTCATCTCCTGCAATTCTTATAGATTTATCTGTTACAATTCCGCCTAAAGAGATCACGGCAATTTCAGTAGTTCCACCACCAATATCAATTACCATATTTCCATTTGGTTCAAGGACATCGATGCCGATTCCTATTGCCGCAGCCATTGGCTCATGAATTAAGAAGACTTCTTTTGCGCCAGCATGTTCGGCCGAATCAATTACGGCTCTTTTTTCTACTTCCGTTACTCCAGATGGAATGCAAATGACCATTTTTACTGATGGCGCTAATAATGACCTTTTTCTTTGAATCATTTTGATAAATCCTCTTAGCATTTGTTCTGAGGATTGAAAATCTGCAATTACACCATCTTTTAGCGGGCGAATGGTTTCAATTTTTTTATGCGTTTTTCCTTGCATTTGTTGAGCTCTTGTTCCAATGGCAACAATTTCATTGGTTTGCATATCTCTTGCCACAATTGATGGCTCATCTACCACTACTTTATCCAGATGGATAATAAGAGTGTTAGCTGTTCCCAAATCAATTGCTATTTCTTCTACCATAAAATCAAAAAAGCCCATAGTTTTAGTTTTTTAGTGTTTAAAATGTCTTGTTCCTGTCATTACCATACTCATCTTATTTGCATTACAATAATCAATCGAAAGTTGATCTTTTATAGAGCCACCCGGCTGAATTACAGCTTTTATTCCAGCATTATTTGCAAGTTCCACACAATCAGGGAAAGGGAAAAATGCATCTGATGCCATCACCGCTCCATTTAAGTCAAAACCAAAGTTGCTAGCTTTCTCCACCGCTTGTTTTAGAGCATCTACTCTTGATGTTTGCCCCACTCCGCTTGCCAATAATTGCTTGTTTTTAGCAAATACAATGGTGTTCGATTTGGTGTGTTTACATACTTTTGATGCGAAAACCAAATCCGTTAGTTGCTCAGTAGTTGGTGCAATTTCTGTTGCGGTTTCCATACTTTGCACCTCATCTGTTTTCAAATCTTTATCTTGAAATAATACTCCATTTAAGGCAGTTCGAAATAGTGTTTTTGGAAGTGCGATTTCTTTTTGTTTGAGCAGAACTCTATTCTTTTTTCCTTTTAGCAAATCAAGTGCCTCTTCAGAAAATGATGGTGCAATTAGCACTTCATAAAATAGTTTGTTTATCTCCTGAGCTACTTCCAAATCCACTTCTTTATTGGTAATAAGTACTCCTCCAAAAGCAGAAACAGGATCGCCAGCCAAAGCATCATTCCAAGCATCAATAAGATTTTCTCTGCTAGCAATTCCACAGGCATTATTGTGCTTTAAAACTACAAAAGTAGTTTCCTCAAATTCTGCAATCAAATTTACTGCTGCATCTACATCTAAAAGATTATTGTATGATAATTCTTTTCCGTTTAACTGCTCAAATAATTCATTAAGGTTTCCGTAAAACACTCCTTTTTGATGAGGGTTTTCGCCATATCTTAATTCTTTTGATGTACGAATACTTTGCTTGAAAGCATCTTTTTCTCCACTATTAAAATAGTTAAAAATAGCAGTATCGTAATGAGAGGAAATATTGAAAGCAGTAGCGGCAAATTGTTTTCTTTGTGCTAAAGTTGTGCTTTTCCCTTGCTTTAAAATCCCCAACAAATCTTTATACTGCCTCATTTCAGAAACAATAAGTACATCCTTATAATTTTTGGCTGCTGCTCGAATTAAAGAAATTCCTCCAATGTCAATTTTTTCAATTATTTCTTGCTCATTGGCGGTGGAAGCAATGGTTTTTTCAAAAGGATATAAATCTACAATTACCAAATCAAATTCTGGAATTTCGTATTCCTCTAATTGTAATTGATCGCCCTGGTCTTCTCTTCTTGCTAGGATTCCACCAAATACTTTTGGATGAAGTGTTTTTACTCGCCCACCCAAAATAGAAGGGTAAGAAGTTAGCTCTTCCACTTTATTTACGCCAATTCCTTCTTGTTCAATAAACTTTCTAGTTCCTCCGGTAGAATAAATATTAACTCCAAGGTCGTTTAGTTTTTTTACAATTTCTTCCAATCCATCTTTATGGAATACGGAAATAAGGGCATTTTTTATGGTTTTTTCTGCTACAATCATATCGTGCAATTTTACCCAAATCCTATGCAATATTCAAACATAAATATATAAAATATTAAAAGTGTTAATAAGTTTTACTGAATTGTTAATTCACAGATAATTTAGAGCAACTTCTCACACAAAGCAGTTGCTTGTTTAAGATTATCTATCTTTTTTACCATAAAAGAAAGTTTGCAATTTTTTTCTTTCATTTCAGTGGAATGGAAATTGTTTTTTAAATAATCCAAAACTTTTGAAAATTGAGGGCTTTCAAAATAAGAGGAAGTTTTATCGGAAGTGAAATACGCCTTCATTTTCCCTGATTTTAATATGATTCTTGTAAAGCCAATCTTTTTGCCCAACCATCTTAATCGGAGGGCATCAAAAAGCTCAAAAATTACTTTTGGTAATGCCCCAAATCTATCTTTTAATTCTTTCTCAAAAGCTAAAATATCTTCTTCATTTTTGAATGAATTCAATTCTTTATAAAGGTTCAGTCTTTCTTCAATGTTACTTACATAATCTTCTGGAATCAACACCTCAAAATCAGTATCTAAAGCACAATCTTTAATATAAAATTTATCTTTTTCTTCAGCAAACAAATCTTGGAATTTTTCTTCTTTTAGTTCCTCAATCGCCTCATCCAAAATCTTTTTATACATTTCAAATCCAATATCATTAATAAAGCCACTTTGGTCGGCACCAAGCAAATCCCCTGCACCTCTAATGTCCAAATCTCTCATAGCGATATTAAAGCCACTTCCAAGTACAGAAAATTGCTCTATTGCATCTAATCTTTTTCTAGCTTCTGCAGAAATTTGATGTGTTGGTGGACTTATTAAATAGCAAAAAGCTTTTTTATTGGAACGCCCAACCCTCCCTCTCATTTGGTGCAAATCGCTAAGCCCAAAATTGTTTGCATTATTTATAATTATAGTATTTGCATTCGGAATATCCACTCCATTTTCAATAATTGTGGTAGAAATAAGCACATCAAATTCTCCTTCCATAAAATCCACCATTAGCTTTTCTATTTTATTACCTTCCATTTGCCCGTGCCCAGTTCTTATTTTTGCATCAGGACATAATCTTTGTACTAAGCCGGCAACTTCTTTTATATTTTCAATTCTGTTATGTACAAAAAATACTTGCCCATTTCTACTCATTTCATAACTAATAGCATCTCTAATAATCTCTTGATTAAGTCCAATAATTCTGGTTTCTATTGCTTGTCTATTTGGTGGAGGGGTGTTGATTATGGACATATCTCTTGCTCCTAATAATGAAAATTGTAGCGTTCTAGGAATTGGGGTAGCACTTAAAGTTAAGGTGTCAACAGTGGTTTTTAGAGTTTTGAGTTTATCCTTGATATTTACGCCAAACTTTTGTTCCTCATCTACTATCATCAACCCCAAATCCTTGAATATCACATCTTTACCGACTGTTCTGTGTGTTCCAATTAAGATATCGATTTCCCCAGCAGCCAATTTTTTAAGGGTTTCGCTTTGTTGTTTTTTGCTTTTGAATCGGTTGATATAATCAATATTGCAAGGAAAATCTTTCATTCTTTTGCTGAAAGTTTTGAAATGTTGCAAGGCAAGAATTGTAGTAGGAACTAAAATAGCCACTTGTTTGCTATCGGTAACTGCCTTGAATGCAGCACGAATTGCCACTTCCGTTTTCCCAAAGCCAACATCTCCACACACCAATCTATCCATTGGCATTTCTTTTTCCATATCTTCTTTTAGCTGTTGAGTTGCTTTGCTTTGGTCGGGCGTATCTTCATACATAAATGAAGCTTCCAATTCGTATTGTAAATATGTATCTGGCGAAAAAGCAAATCCTTTTTGTGTTTTTCGCTTGGCGTAAAGCTGAATTAAATCAAAAGCAATTTGCTTAACTCTTGCTTTGGTTTTGTTTTTTGTTTTTGCCCATTGAGGGCTTCCCAACTGATGAATTTTTGGCTTGTACCCTTCTTTGCCAGAAAATTTTGCGATTTTGTGTAGGGCGTGAATACTGAGATAAAGAATGTCCCCTCCTTTATAAGTCAGTTTGATAACCTCTTGCTTTTTTCCCTTGTTTTCAATTTTGTGCAGCCCAGAAAACTCCCCAACTCCATGATCGATATGCGAAACAAAATCGCCAATTTGTAAATTTGTAAGTTGCTTAATTGTGATGGCTTGTTTGTCCGAAAATTTGGTTTTAGGAACAAAGCGGTGGTGTCTTTCAAAAAGTTGATGATCGGTATAAACTGCCAATTTATTATCCTCATCAATAAATCCTTGATGTAAAGAAAAATGAATGCATTTGTACTGAATCTCCTCCTCAGTATTTTCAAAAATTGCATGAAATCTTTTTTCTTGTTCCTTGGAAGAACAAAGGATTAAATTCTTAATTCCCGTTTTGTTATTCTCAATCAAATCGACTTTTAGTAAATCGAATTGCTTATTAAAAACGGGAAGTGCTTTGGTATTACATTCTAACTTTTCACTTGCATCAAAGTAGTTGGAATGACTGAATTCTACAATGGTATAATTCTGTAATTGCTCACAAAAATTATCGCCAGAAGTAAAGAGTTCATCTGGTTTTTGATGGGTGGTTTCGCTTTCCTGCAAATTGTTATAATGCTGCTCTGCTTTCAAAAAATAATCATTTAAAACTCCTTTGCTATAAGCAATATCTTTTGTCCAAATTACTGCATTTTTAGGAAGGTAATTTAAGAAGCTAACATGTTTACTGTCGGTTTTTTTTGCCTCAGTATTTGGTACGATATCAATCTTGTTTTTCGCCTCAATTGAAAGTTGAGAATTGATGTCAAAGGCGCGAATACTTTCTACTTCAATATCAAAAAATTCAATTCTAAAAGGATGTTCGTCAGCAAATGAAAATACATCTGCAATTCCTCCTCTAATTGAAAATTGTCCAGGCTCAATTACAAAATCTACCTTTTCAAAATGATGAATTAATAGTTGCTGCTCCAGCTCCTCTATTTCCAACAATTCCCCAATTTGAATTGTGATGGTCTGTCGTTTTAATTCTCTTCTGCTTACTACTTTTTCCGAAATAGCCTCCGAATAAGTAATAATAATAGGGTTTCTTTTGTTGTTGAGTTTATTGAGCACTTCTGCTCTAAGCAAGATATTGGCATTGTCCGTTTCTTCAAATTGATAAGCCCTACGGTAAGATGCAGGATAGAAAAAAACCTCATTATTTAAAAGGGCTTCTATTTCATTCACAAAATATTGTGCTTGTTCTTTGTCGGTAAAAATAAAAAGATGAGGTTTTTTGCTTTCCCTAATTGTTGCTGAAGACACCAAAGAAAATGAAGAGCCAAGCAACCCTTTTAGCCAAATTTTTGCTTTTTCCTTTTCGATACATTCTTTGAGTTTTGCAGAAATTTTTGGCTGTCCAAAATAGGAAAGTAGTGGTGCTTTCAAATCCTATTAAATGTTGTGAATTTCACTTATCATATCTTGATACCACTTTTGATTTACATCAAATGCTTTTCCCCCTTTTATTCTTTTGAAATCAATGCAACTAAGCTGATTGTTATTATCTTCATCCCAGCCAACTACTCCGCTAATTCTTGATGTTGCACTTTCTACTGCTTTATCAGCAACTTCAAAAATTAAATCTAAATCTTGCTTATTGGCTTTTGCTGAACGAGCAAAATAACCGCTTTTTTGCACTAACACTTTATTGGCTTTTAAGCGTTTTCCTAATTCCTTAGCAAACCACTGTCCTGGATTTAAATCATCTAAACGAACATGCCCAAAAGCATCTCTTAAAACTTCTTCTCCCGCTTTTTCTGTTTCAGTAATTATTAAATCCATTCCTGCTCCTTCACTTAAAAACACATTCACACAATCGTATTTATCCATTACTTTTTTTAAACGCTCACATTCTTTGTCAAAGTCAATTTCCTCTTCTGGTAATAATACGGAATGCACTTCCCATTTTTCTTTTATTACTCCAATTTCAGGAATAAAATGGATATTGTCTAATCTCTTTCGGTATTCCAAAGCAGTTGCAGCTGTAAGCCATCCACAATGCCTACCCATTACTTCATGAATGATGAGTTGCCTATCAGAAGTGGTATTTTCATTTGCTACATTTTCAAAGAAAATAGCGCCTTGCTCAGCTGCCGTCCAAGCCCCTAAAGTTTGCGTAATCGGAAAGACATCATTATCCACCGTTTTTGGTAGGCCAACTACTGTTAAATTATAATTATTTTTTTTCAGATATTCGGATAAATCAGCAGCAGTAGTATTGGTATCATCTCCACCAATAGTGTGCAGAATTGTAATGCCATCTTTTACTAATTGATTTGCCGCTACTTCCAAAGGGTTTTCTCTTTTTTTTACATATTTTTTTTTGATGCAATCTTCAATATTGGTAAGTTTTACCCTACTATTCCCAATTGGAGAGCCACCAAATTGATAAAATTTATCGGTATTTCCAAAAAGTGATTTTGGAAAAGAAATAGAGTTTCCAAGTAGTAATCCTTTATAGCCATTTAGGTAGCCAATAATTTCAGCATCCGGATAATTTTTCAAATAATTTTCAGTTAATCTCCCAACAGATGCCGAAAGGCAAGGAGCAATTCCGCCAGAAGTTAACATTGCAATTTTTATCATTTGTAATCTGCTTTTGTGTGCTGCAAATATCGGAAATTTTAAGAGATAAGTTGAGAAAA
The DNA here is from genome assembly GCA_964452095.1 of uncultured Weeksellaceae bacterium. Taxonomy (GTDB): domain Bacteria; phylum Bacteroidota; class Bacteroidia; order Flavobacteriales; family BACL11; genus DUAL01. Next base: position 22,729 of record CAYVKX010000013.1, on the reverse strand, counting down.
TAATTCTTTACTTTGCAAACCCAAATCATAAATAGAAAAATGATAAAAGTTTTTAAGTTTGGAGGAACTTCAATAAAGGATGCGAAAAGCATAAATCGTATTACAAAAATTTTGAGTAATTATTCTCAGCAGAAGTTAGTGGTAGTTTTTTCTGCAATGGGAAAAGTTACCAATATGCTAGAAGAAGTGGTGGAGAATTATGTACGAAAAAATGGTCAAGCAGAAAAAAAATTGCAGAAAGTAATAGATTTTCACACGAACATATTATGCGAATTATTTGAACAAAATCATACTATTTTTGATGAGGTAAATAATTTGTTTGTTGAGATTGAGTGGGTGTTAGAAGATGAACCAAACCCGAATTTTGCTTTTAATTACGATCAAATTGTGTCGGTTGGAGAAATGCTTTCTACTAAAATAATGAGTGCTTATTTAAATGAAAATGGCTTTGAAAATTCTTGGCTTGATGCAAGGGATATAATTCGTACTGATAACAGATATAGAAATGCAAAAGTTGATTGGAAGCAAACCATTTCGTTTTGCAATGAAAAAATAACGAATTTTCCAATAATTACACAAGGATTTATCGGTTGTACATCCGAGAATTTTACGACTACTTTAGGCAGGGAAGGTTCGGATTTTACAGCCGCTATTTTAGCTTTTGCACTAGATGCAAAGCAAGTTATAATTTGGAAAGATGTGGATGGGGTACTTAATGCAGATCCAAGGTTTTTTGAAGAAACGGAGCAACTAATGAAAATCCCTTTTGAAGAAGCCATTGAGTTAGCTTATTATGGAGCAAAGGTAATGCATCCAAAAACTATTCAGCCATTGCAAAAAAAAGCTATTCCTTTAGAAGTAAAATCTTTTCTAAATCCTGAAAAAGAGAGTTCCATTATTGGTGATTTTAATTTGATTGATCCATTTGTTCCTTCCTTTATTGTAAAGGAAAACCAGATTTTAATTTCTGTGGCTGACAAGAATTTGTCCTTTATTGTAGAGGAACATTTAAGCACAATATTCTCACTTTTTTCAAAGTTTGGAGTTGGCGTAAATATGATGCAAAACTCTGCAGTTAGTTTTTCCTTTTGTGCGGATAACGATAGTCATAAAATTTCAGAATTATTATCAGCTTTAAAAAAAGATTTTGAAGTGCATTTTAATGATAATTTAACAATGCATACTATTCGGTATTATGATAAAAAATCCATAGAAAAACTACTAAAAAATAAGGAATTATTACTAGAACAAAAAAGTAGGCATACCGTACATCTAGTAGTTAAAGATAAGTAATAATACCTAAACGACTATTTATTAGTATCTTTGCAGCCGTTTTAAAAAAGCACTTTAATAGAATGAAGAAACAACACAATTTTCATATTCCGGTAATGGGCACTGCATTTACAGCAGATACTCCACTTAAAGTATCGCACTTTGGTATCGATTCGGTTATCGCTTTGGCAGATGATGTCCTTTTGGAACGCCTTAGAAAAATATATACTGAGAAAAATAATTTGCAGTATGAGGAGATAAAAAGTAGTTATAAAGATTATCGTGCCGATAGAATTACTTCTTATTTGAATTTGGTAAATGATTTAGCAATGGAGAAGTTTGAGGGATTTACTACTGCTACCAAAGAGAAATTAGAGGAAATAAAATCATTCTTTTGCTCTTTTCCAGATACTTCTGAGTTGAGAAAAGAATTTGAGGAAATTACAGAAAAGTATTTTGATTTTGAAGATATTTCTTCTTGGTTGAAAGAAAATTTGAGCATGGGAAGTATTGATGTAAATATCATGACAAAGGTAGATAAAACTAACTTTTTTAAAGGAGAGGAGTTACCCTCAGAATATAATGATGCGCATTCGGCACTAAGAGGTTTTGCTAATAGTGATTTGGCGTCTTCCATTATTTTTTCAGCAGGAATGAACCCAAGATTATATGGGTATATTTCCCAGTTTGAAGATTTTTACCCAAATGTGGATGGCTATATTAAAAAGAAGATTGTGCTTAAAGTAAGTGATTATCGTTCGGCACTTATTCAAGGGAAATATTTGGCAAAAAAAGGGTTATGGGTTTCAGAATACAGAATTGAATCAGGACTGAATTGTGGAGGGCACGCCTTTGCAACTGATGGTTATTTGATGGGACCAATTTTAGCAGAATTCAAAGAAAAAAGAGAAGAGTTGATTAAGGAAGTTTTTACAATTTACCAATTTGCACTAATAGCAAACAACAAAGTTGTTCCTGAAAAACCACTAACTTTAAAAGTTACCGCACAAGGTGGAGTGGGAACGGCAGAAGAACAGGATTTTTTAATCAAACATTATAATTTAGATTCAGTGGGTTGGGGTACTCCATTTTTATTGGTTCCAGAAGCAGTTACAGTAGATGAAAAAACAAGGCAGCAACTCATTAATGCCAAAGAAAAAGATTTGTATTTATCAGGTGTTTCTCCGCTTGGCGTACCATTTAATAATCTCAGGAATTCATCAAAAGATGTAGAAAAACTCCAAAAAGCAAAAGATGGAAAAGCTGGAAGCCCTTGCCCTAGAAGATATTTAGCGCTTAGTAATGAGTATGGTAAAGAGGGAGTTTGCACTGCCTCTCGTTTGTATCAAAAAAACAAAATTGAGGAGCTTGGAATTTCAGATGAGATAACAGATAAAGCTTGCTTATGTATGGGGCTTGCTGCCACAGCAGTTATTAATCATAAGATAGAAACCAAAGAAAGCAAAGGAGTCTCAATTTGTCCAGGACCAAATATGGCGTATTTTGATAAGGAATTATCCTTGCAAGAAATGTGCAGACATATTTATGGTTTGGAAAATTTTATGAGCAGAACTGATCGGCCAAATATGTTTGTAAAGGAACTTAATCTATATATGGATTATCTTAAAAATAAATTTGAGGAAGCTAAATTGGATTGGAATAAAAAGCAAGAAAAATACTTTAGTAGATTTGTTTTAAATATGAATGAAGGGATAGAGTATTATTCTAATTTGTTTGATGGACTAAAAGATAAATTTGAGGAATCAAAAATGGAGACAGTTGCAAGTTTGGGAAAGGTAAAAAGCAAATTAAATGCACTTTCACTTGAAGTAGATGCCTTGAAAACTATTCCCTTAGCGAGTTAGTTTTTTTATTCACTAAATACACCCCGCAAAGAATTATCATTGCACCAATAATGTGAGAAAACAGAATATTTTCTCCATCAAATAGTCCCCAAAAAATCGCAACAATTGGAATTAAATAAGTGACAGATGTTGCGAAAATTGCAGAAGAATCTTTTATTAATTTATTAAAAATAACTACAGCTAAAGAGGTGCCGATAATCGCTAAAATTGCGATATACAAAAGAGCAACTATTGCTCCATCAGTATTTAGTAAAGGCATAAAATCAGTGCTAAAAACATAAATTCCTGATGCGGGGCCAATAAATAAAAAGGCAAGAGCCGAGATGGAAATGGCATCCAAATCTCCCAAGAACTTCCGAATTACATTTACGCTAATGGCGTAAAACACTGTGGCTAAAATTACTAAGAGAGTGTAAAAATTAATTGTGCTTTCGCCATCAAAATTAGAATAAGAAAGAATAAATGCGCCACTAAGCCCAATAATAATTCCCAAAATATTGATTTTGCTTGGGTGAGATTTAAAGAAATAAATTCCGAGCAAAAGCGTGAAAAGTGGCGTGAGAGAATTTAACATTCCTACAAAAGAACTATCTAAATTAGTTTGTGCTTTGGTGAACAAAAATGCTGGAATTCCATTTCCTACAAAAGCAGTAATTATTATTGGAATCCAATGTTTTTTATCTACTTTCTTGAAGGCACGAAAAACAAATGGCAGCAGAGAAATAAATGCAATGAAAAGTCGCAAAGCCGCCACTTGCGTGTACGAAAAAACCTCCAATCCTCTTTTCATTAAAAAGAAAGAACTGCCCCATACAATGGCTAGAAAAATGAGGATAAAATAATTTTTGGTTGAGTTATTCATTCAACTTCTTTTTCCTCTTCCCACCGAAAACCTTCTATAAGGAATTTTATATCTTCTTGTAAAAAATTGGAAATAGGCAAAATAGAATCGGTTACTTCTGTATTAAAATAAAGAGCTCCTCTAAAAAAATGATTGGTACTATCGGTTAGGTAAAATTGCAGTGCTGTGGCGGTTGTTCCTTCATAATCGTACACCAAGCCAAACACCCTATTTTTATTATCGATAAATGGCTGTTCGCTTATTGCATTTGCTTTTACGCTATGCTTATAAGCCAAAGTTCTTGATTGTTCAGTATGCTCGTATAAATTGTTGTTTACAGCAAAATAACTGATATGCAAAGTCGCCTTAAAATCTGGGAATTGTAAGTTGAAAAAACAAGGTTTTTGCAAATTTTGAATGTTTGAATAATTAGGGATTTGAAAAGTAAAAGGACAATCTTGCTTGTATTGCTGATACTCTTTTTCTGGGAAAGAAAGTTTAAATAACCCTTTTGGCTTTGGAGTGTAATTTTCATTACAAGAGATGCAGAAAAGCACTGCAAAAACAACAATTAGATTTCTCATTTTACCTCTACTTTTATTCGTTTTATTTTTCTTCTATCAGAGGATTCTATTGTAAAAGTGTAATGTTCAAATTTGATGACTTCACCTTTTTTAGGAATCTCTCCTTTTAGTTCTAAAATAAGCCCTGCTAAGGAATCCGAATCTCCCTTTACATCATCAAAAAAATCACTTTCTCCTTTCACGGTTTTCAAGAAATCATTTAAGGATATTTTTCCTTCAAAAATAAAATTATGTTCATCTAAAATTGAGAAAAAATTCCCATCATCATCAAACTCATCATTAATATCTCCCACAATTTCTTCCAAAATATCTTCTAATGTTACAATTCCAGAAGTCCCACCATATTCATCTACTACAATTGCTAAATGTATTTTTTTCTCCTGAAATTCTTTCAGCAAATCGTTTATCATTTTTGTTTCTGGAACAAAATATGCCGAGCGAATCATATCTTGCCATTTAAAATCTTTTGACTTTTCAATATGAGGGATCAAATCTTTCACATACAAAATCCCAACTACATTATCAAAATTTTCATCATAAACAGGAATCCTTGAAAACCCAGAATTTACTACCAATTCTATTACTTTTTCGAAAAGTAGATTTTGCTCAATAGCCACCACATCTACTCTAGATTTCATAATCTCTTTCACATCAATATTTCCAAATTCCACAATGCTTTTCAAGATTTTCTGCTCCTCTCCATTTTGCTCGTTTTCAGCAGTTAATTCTAGTGCTTCCGCTATTTCATCCATAGATACCACTTCCTTTTTTTGTTTTAATCTTTTATCAATAAAAGAGGTGCTTGAAGTAAGTAAAAAGCTAAGAGGGGAAAATATTTTGCCACTTATTTTTAGAGGAAAACTCATTATTTTGCTAAACCATAAAGCATTTCGATTAGCATATACTTTTGGGGTAATTTCTCCGAAAAGAACTAAAACAAAGGTAATTGCCACCACTTGAATTAAGAATTCCATAATTGAATTTTCTGGAAATAAGAAAACACTTGAAGTAAGATAAGTAGCCAAAATAATAATAGCAATATTTATAAAATTGTTGCTAATTAAAATAGTGGCCAAAAGTTTGTTGGGGTTTTTCAGCAGCAGCAAAACTAATTTTGCTTTTTTCGATTTCTCCTCATTTAATTTTTCTACATCATTAGGGGCTAATGAAAAATAAGCCACTTCAGCACCAGAAATAAGTGCCGAACAAAAAAGTAGCAAAATAATAACAAGAAAATTAAGCACAACTCCTACTGATATTGGCTGCAGAGTAATATCAAGAAATGTGCTTAGTAAAAGCCAGCTAAATTCTTCTTCCAATTTTATAGAAATTTAAACTTTTTTAGAATGGTAAATCGTCTCCTTTTTCCTGTTTTGGAACAGCTGTTTCTGCTGGACTGCTTGGAGCTGTTTCTGTACTGCCTGCTGAGCTATCTTCTTTTTTGCCTAGCATAGTCATATTGTCAGCTAAAATCTCGGTATTATATCTGGTATTCCCTTCTTTGTCTTCCCATTTTCTAGTTCTGATTTTACCTTCAATATATACGCTATTTCCTTTTTTTAGCCACTTTTCAGCTATTTCAGCTAACCCTCTCCAAAGCACAATGTTGTGCCATTCGGTTTGGCTTACTCTTTCGCCCTCTTTGTTTTTGTAGCTTTCGGTGGTTGCCAGTGAAAAATTTGCCACTGCAACACCACTATCTAAGTACCTAACTTCAGGATCCTTTCCTAAGTTTCCGATAAGAATTACTTTGTTTACGCCTGCCATAATAATTGTTTTTTAGTGATTCACAAATGTAGTAAAATAGCTATATTATTTCAGTGTTTTGAAGGTAATTTTCTAATAATTTAGGGATTGGTAATATTTTCAACTCCTTTTTTCTGATGTAATTGTAATTTTCCAGAGTAGAAATTTTTGCATTAATATGCCAAAATCTAGCAAAAATTCTTTGGTGAGTGAGTTGGTGCTGTAATATTGGTGATATTTTTAAGATTGTTATTTCGTTTTGAGCAAATATTTTTTTCCAAACTTCATTATTTTTAATCTCATTTTCCGATTTTTTTGTAGTATTTTCAATTAAAGGAAACTGATAAAGTCCTTTCCAAATCCCGTTCTCCCTTTTTTGAATTAGCATTTTTTCCTTTTCATTAATGATAAGAAAATCAAAATATCGCTTTTTAATTTTTAGCTTTTTATCTTTTTTTGGAAGCTCAGAAACTAGCTTGTTATGGAAAGCAAAACAACTATTTTGCAAAGGGCAAATGGTGCATTTTGGAGATTTTGGTGTGCATTGCAAAGCACCAAATTCCATAATTGCCTGATTGTTTTCTGCTGGATTTTCTTTTTTCAGTAGTTGTTGTGCTAAGTTTTCAAATTCTTTTTTTCCTTTTGTAGTGTCAAAAGGAGTGAGAACACCAAAATATCTACTTAAAATCCTAATCACATTTCCATCTACCACCGCATAAGGCATATCAAAAGCAAAAGAGCAGATTGCTGCTGCTGTGTATTTTCCAATTCCTTTTAATTCTCGAATTTCTTTATAGTTATTAGGAAATCTGCTATTATATTTTTCAACAATTTCTTTGGCTGTATGGTGTAAATTTCTTGCTCTAGAATAGTACCCCAATCCTTGCCAAAGTTTCAAAACCTCATCTTCAGATGCTTTTGCTAGCAGTTCTATTTTTGGGTATTTTGAGATGAATTTGTTAAAATAAGGCAGTCCTTGCGCTACTTTTGTTTGCTGCAAAATTATTTCAGAAAGCCATATCTTGTAGGCATTTTTACTATTTCTCCAAGGTAAAATTCTCTTGTTTTGCTTGTACCAATTAATTATTTGCTCTGAGAAATCCATAATGTATTGAAAACGAAATTAGTAATAAAATAAAAAAGCTTATAAGTAGTGCTGATTTTTTCAAAATAGTTAATATATTTGCACGCTATTTAAAAAAGCAAGAATAAACTTATTTATATTAATATCAAAAAAATAAAGAAGAATGACAAAAGCAGAAATAGTAAGTAAAATATCGGAGAAAACGGGTGTAGAGAAAGTAACAACACTTGCGATAGTAGAAACATTTATGGCGGAGGTAAAAGATTCGATTTCTAATAATGAAGCGGTATTTTTAAGAGGGTTTGGTACATTTAAGCCAAAAAAGAGAGCCGAAAAAACAGGAAGAAACATTTCTAAAAACACTACTATTATTATTCCAGCACATCATATTCCTGCTTTTAAACCTGCAAAGGTTTTTATGAATCAGGTAAAAGAAAGTTTAAAATAATCAGAAAGAAATTCTGAATAAAGAAATTTAAAATATTAAAGTAATGCCAAGCGGAAAAAAAAGAAAAAGACATAAGATGGCCACCCACAAACGCAAAAAGCGTTTGAGAAAAAATAGACACAAAAATAAGTAGTCTTATTTTTTTCTATTAATCACTTATTATACAAGCCATGAATTTCCAACTTATAATCGATTCAAGGCCATCTGAGGTAGTAATTGCGCTTTTGCGTGATAAACACCTTACTGAACTTCATAAAGAAAATACCAATAAAAGCTACTCAGTTGGCGATATATATCTAGGAAAAGTAAAGAAAGTAGTACCCGGACTTAATGCTGCATTTGTAAATGTTGGCTATGAGAAAGATGGGTTTTTACACTACTTAGATTTAGGTCCTACCGTAAATTCTTACAAGAAATTTACGGATAAAGCAGTTGCAAGAAAAAGCAATACTGCTTCATTAAAAAATTTCCGAAAGGAAAAAGACATAGAAAAGTCGGGAAAAATTACTGATGTTCTAAAATCAGGAGATCAGATTTTAGTGCAAGTATCCAAAGAACCAATTTCATCAAAAGGCCCTAGATTAACTACTGAAATTTCAATTGCAGGAAGAAATATGGTATTACTTCCTTTTTCTGATAAAATTTCCCTTTCTAATAAACTAAAATCGCAAGAAGAGAAGGTGAGATTAAAACGCCTTCTAAAAAGCATAAAACCAGAAGGATTTGGCGTAATTGTAAGAACAGTAGCGGAAGGAAAAAAAGTAGAAGAATTAGATAGGAACCTGAAAGGATTGTACAAAAAATGGCAGGGGATATTTAAAGCATTAAAAGATGCACAAGCACCACAAAATATTCTGAAAGAACTAAATAGATCTTCTGCAATTTTAAGAGATATTTTGAATGCAGGATTCAATAGTATTCATGTAAATGATAAAAATCTTTATTTGGAATTGAAAGATTATTTACAAAGTATATCGCCAGAACAGGAAAAGATTTTGAAACTGTATAAAGGAAAAACACCAATTCTGCAAAATTTTGATGTTACCAAACAGATAAAAACAGCTTTCGGAAAAACTGTAAATATGAAAAATGGAACTTATTTGGTGATAGAACACACTGAGGCAATGCATGTGATTGATGTGAATTCTGGAAAGAAAGTTGATGCAAAAAAAGACCAAGAAGAAAATGCTTTGGCGGTAAATCTATCTGCTGCAGAGGAAGTTGCTCGCCAACTTAGATTGCGAGATATGGGAGGGATTATTGTAGTTGACTTTATTGATATGTATAATGCAAAAAATCGAAAATTGCTTTTTGAGAAGATGCGTGAAGCTATGAAGGGTGATAAAGCAAAACATCATATTTTGCCTCCTTCCAAATTTGGATTGATACAAATTACTCGCCAAAGAGTTCGCCCTGAAATGAATATAGATACTAGAGAGAACTGCCCAATGTGTATAGGGAATGGAAAAATAGATTCTAGTTTGTTACTGATAGATACTATTGAAAATAAAATTCAAAACTTGGTGGAGAAGTCAGAGAATGGAAAGATAAATATTTCTACTCACCCGTTTATTGCCAGCCATATCAACAAAGGAATGATTTCAAAAGGAATGAGGTGGAGTTTTAAATACAAGCGAATGATTAAAATTACTCCTGATGAAAGATTACATCTTTTGCAATATAGTATTGTGAAAAGCTAGTTTTCGTGAGTTTCCTCTAAATTTATTAGCGCTTTGTAGTGCAAAAGTAGTGGGATTATAGCAAGAATTACCACTACAGCTCCTACCAAATACCCCCACCTCACATTATCATCTGTTGTGAAAAAAGGAAGGGCAAAAAGTCCGATTAAGCACATACGAACCATAATGTTTAAAGAATTAAAAACGGAATTAGTTCTCCCTATAATATTATTGGGAATATGATTAAAAAGATAAGTGGTTCTCATAACTCTTACTCCGGCATTGGTTATTCCTAAAATCAAATTAGCAATAAAAAAGTACCAAAGCGATTTGTAAACCGACATGCCCGCAAAAGCAATAGCTACAATTATCATAAGTGTAATAATTCCAAAAATAGAATTATATCGTTTAAAAACTCTAATTACAAATAATCCTGCTAAGATTGCTCCCAAAGAATAATACACTTCTGCTGAAGCGTAAATATCCCCTTTCCCTTCTATAAAATCATGAACATAAGAAGGGAGTAAAATGTGAATATCTACTAGGGTGAAAGCAAAAAGCATATAAGAAGCCAATCCGAAATAGAAAATTAAAGGATGTTTATTTAAGTATAATATCCCATTTTTCAATCTGCTGATTAAGGTGCCAACTTCTATTTTATCTTTTACAATTCTTGTGTATTTTATTTGCATAAAAACTAAGATTACCGCAAAATAAGTAATAGCATCCATCAAAAATATCTCATGAATTTGCCATGCTTTAATTTCAAAAGGAAAAGTAATAGTAAATCCTGCTAAATACATTGTTTTATTTACTGTGCCAGTAAGTAATAAAGCAGCAAAACCACCAGCTAAAATACTAGTAGATTGCCCTTGGATTTCAATATAAGAATTGAGTTTTCCATAGTTTCGTTTCTCAGTAATTTCTTGCCCAAAAGCATACAAATTTGGGTAGTGCACATTATAATTAAAGATGGTAGTAGCAAATACCAAAATTACTAGCAAATCATTCATACTAGTTGTGTAAAAACCAGAAATAGCAACACTGCTAATTATTATTCCGCAAAATAAATTAATCAGAATAAATAGCTTTTTCCTAGAGTATCTATCAATTAATGTGCCAGCATATAAGCCCCAAAATAAAGTAGCAAAAGTAATAATGATATAAGCGGTAGCAAAAACTTGAGGTCGCTCCACAACTTCCACAAAATACCAAGGAATCGCAATCATACTTACACCCTGAGCCAAGCCAGAAATTATATTGGAAAGAAAAAGTAAACTAATTGCTTTTTTATTTTTCATGAGGGCAAAAGTAGCATTTAATATGATATTTATTACTTTTGAATGATGCAGGGTAAAAGAGTTTATGATATAAAAATAGCGATAGAACGCCTAAAAAATTATTGTGCTTTGCAGGATAGATGTCAGTGGGATGTGATACAAAAGATGAGGGAATGGGAATTGATGCAAATGACACAAGATCATATTTTAGAAATATTAATCTCAGAAAATTTTGTAGATGAAAAGCGATTTGCAGAATCATTTTGCAGAGGAAAATTTCGAATAAAAAAGTGGGGAAAAAGAAAGATAGCCAATGAGTTGAAGAAAAAACAAATCTCAAAAATTTGTATTGAAATTGGGCTAAAAGAAATTGAGGAGGAAGAATATATTGAGGTGTTGGAGAATCTTTATCATCAGAAAAAACACAAAACAAAAGACAAAAACCACTTTATTAGAAATAGAAAAATCGCTAATTTCTTACTGCAAAGAGGTTTTGAAAGTGAACTGATTTGGAATACAATAAACAAAGATAAATAGTAGCTTTGCGATATGATTTCACCAGAGCAAATATTAGAAATTGAAAACAGATTAAAGGATTTGTTTAGGTTCCTTTCCATCCAAAGTAAAGAAGAAGAAATTACAGAATTGGAAAAAATTACGCTTCAAGATGACTTTTGGAATAATGCTGCTCAGGCACAAAAAATGCTTAAAAAAATCAGTAAAATTAAGGCGTGGGTAAAAGCATACAACAAGGTAAAAACAGAATTAGAGGAGCTAAAAGTTTTAGAAGAATTCTTAAAAGATGGAGATTGCTCGGAGGAAGAAATTTCTGCACAATACAACATTTGCAGAAAATCGTTAGAAGATTTGGAATTTAAAAATATGCTAAGTGCTGAGGAAGATAATATGTCAGCAATTTTGACCATAAACCCTGGACCTGGAGGTACTGAAAGTCAGGATTGGGCAGAAATGATAATGCGAATGTACCTGATGTGGGGAGAAAAAAATGGCTACAAAGTAAAAGAATTGGATTTGCAAAAAGCCGAGCCAGCAGGAATAAAATCGGTTACTTTAGAATTTGATGGCGATTTTGCTTTCGGAAATTTGAAAGGAGAGAATGGCGTCCACCGATTAGTTAGAATTTCACCATTTGATTCCAATGCAAAAAGGCACACTTCTTTTGCATCAGTTTTTGTTTATCCTTTGGCGGATGAAAGTATCGATATAATTATTGATCCATCTGAAATTAGTTGGGATACATTTAGAGCAAGTGGTGCAGGAGGACAAGGGGTAAATAAAACGGAATCGGCTGTAAGATTAAAACACGAACCCACTGGAATAACTATTGAAAACTCTGAATCCAGATCACAGCTTGAAAATAAAGCCAAGGCAATTCAGCTTTTGAAATCTCAACTTTACGAATTAGAAATCAGGAAAAAACAAGAAGAAAGAGATAAATTGGAAGGAAATAAAAAGAAAATTGAGTGGGGTTCTCAAATCAGAAATTATGTTCTTCACCCTTATAAAATGGTAAAAGATTTAAGAACAAATTACGAAAGTTCCAATCCTGATGCCGTATTAGATGGCGATTTAAATGCTTTTATAAAAGCGTATTTAATGGAGTTTGGGCAGCAGTAAAAGACAATTAATTAATGTAAAATATAACAATTAAAACCAAAAATAAGAACCTAAAAACTATAAGAAATACTATTTATTAGTTGATAATCTGTTTCAGGAATCCCTTCTTCAGGAAAACTGTCATAATTAAAAGTATTATTAATGCTAAGTAAAAATTGAGGGCTTAAATTAACCCTTAAAGCAATTATACTTTTAGTTCTAAAATCTCCTACTTCTTCAATATTTGGTTGGTATTGGTTACTAATTGTTAGCTCTATGCTTTTGTTGAATTTAAGAGAAAAGTCAAGGTTAGCACTCATTCGGTTTTGAATTTTTTCTGCTCCATCAATAGTTTTTTCTTTTTCTTTAAGTCCATATAATCCAATGCCTAGTTTTTTCTCTTCTTTTTGCAAAAAAACATAAGAAAACCCTAATCCACTAGTCCATCTTCTTTCAATATTTTTACTAATATCATACAAATGTTGTATGCTTATATCTGTACTTAATTTTTTGTTTTTATAAGAAAACTTTATGTCTTGAACCCCTTTGTTTAGTAGCTCGTTTTCACCTGTTTTACTGATAAATGCAATATTGTTTCCAATATTGAAATCAAAATTATTTTTCTGATATTTCACTAAGAAAATATTATTAAACTGAAGAGTACTTTCCGTATTTTTCGTAAAATTAAGTCCCAAATCAAAATTGCCCGAAAAAGGACTTTTCTTATCTGTTTCTTGTGAAAAGGATAGGAGAGAACTGATAAAAAAGAAAGTGAAGAAGTAATATTTCATTTTAAGAAAGTGAAGCAATTTGATTTTCTAAAACTTCAATTTTTTGCAATGCATCTGCTTGTTTCTTTTTTTCGTTAGCTACTACTTGCTCAGGAGCTCCACTTACAAAGCGTTCGTTACTTAATTTCCCGTTTACAGATTTTAAGAAACCTTTAGTATAGTCCAATTCTTTCTGCAGTTTCTCAATTTCAGTTCCTATATCAACATTTCCTTCTAGTGGAATAAAATATTCATGAGACCTTACACGGAAACCAAATGCACCATCTACTTTTTCTTCAGTGTATTCTACTTTTTCAATATTTCCTAACTTACAGATTATAGCATCCATATTTCTACAATGAGATTCGTTTTCTTTTACAAATAAAGAGATTTGTTCTTTGTTTGCAATTTGTTTTTCTTTTCTGAAATTTCGGATAGAAGAAACTACTTCAGAAACAATATCAAAATCATCCAATATTATTTCATCTACTTTTTCTGCTTTTGGCCATTCTGCAACAATAATATCTTCTTTTCTATCATCAATTAAATGCCATATTTCCTCTGATAAAAACGGCATAAATGGATGCAATAGTTTCAATACTTTTTCTAATTGTTCTATTGTTTTGTTGTAAGTAACAACATCAATCGGACTACCATAAGTTGGTTTTACTATCTCCAAATACCATGAACAGAAATCATCCCAAATAAGTTTATAAGTACTCATTAATGCTTCAGAAATTCTGTATTTACTATAAGATTCATTAATTTCAGAAATTGCTTTATTTATCTTATTCTCAAACCAAATGATTGCTTGTTTTGCACTTTCTGGTTGCTCAATATCTGCTATTTCCCATCCTTTTACCAGTCTAAAAGCATTCCATATTTTATTAGAGAAATTTCTTCCTTGTTCGCACAAACCTTCATCAAAAGGCAAATCATTCCCTGCAGGAGAAGAAAGTAACATTCCAACTCTTACTCCATCAGCTCCATATATTTTAATCAAATCAATTGGATCAGGCGAATTCCCTAATGATTTACTCATTTTTCTACCTTGTTTATCTCTAACAATTCCTGTTAGGTAAACATTCTTAAAAGGTAATTTCCCTTGATATTCATATCCTGCCATTACCATACGAGCAACCCAAAAGAATAAAATTTCTGGAGCTGTTACTAAATCATTAGTAGGGTAGTAGTAGTTTATTTCTTTATTATCTGGGTTTCTAATTCCATCAAAAACCGATATTGGCCATAACCATGAAGAAAACCAAGTGTCTAATACATCTTCATCTTGTCTTAAATCATTTAATGTTACATCTGATTTTTCTTTTTGTGCAAGTATAAATGCTTCTTCTTTCGTTTCTGCAACTACAAATTTATTTCCATCATAAAAGAATGCAGGAATTTGTTGTCCCCACCAAAGTTGACGAGAAACACACCAATCCTTGATGTTCTCCATCCAGTGTCTGTAAGTGTTTTTAAACTTTGCAGGATGAAACTGAATGTCATCATTCATTACATGCTTAAGTGCAGGTTTTGAAAATTCTTCCATCTTACAAAACCATTGCATAGAAAGTTTTGGTTCAATTACTGCATCTGTTCTTTCCGAAAATCCAACTTTATTTTGGTATTCTTCTGTTTTTACTAGATATCCTTCTTTTTCTAAATCAACTGCAATTTCATTTCTTACAACAAATCTATCTTTACCAATATATAAAGTTGCAGATTCGCTTAAAGTTCCATCATCATTTAGTATGTCAATTGATTCGAGTCCGTGTTTATCTCCTAATTTATAATCATTAATATCATGTGCAGGAGTGATTTTAAGAGCTCCAGTACCAAATTCCATTTCCACATACTCATCAAAAATAATAGGAATTACTCTGTCAATTAAAGGGATAATAGCTTTCTTACCTTTAAGGTGAGTATATCTTTCGTCATTAGGGTTTACACAAATTGCAGTATCTCCAAGTATTGTTTCTGGTCTTGTAGTTGCAATAGTTAGTTTTTCATCACTACCTTCAATCTTGTAAGATATGTGGTAAAGTTTAGAATTTACTTCTTTATGTATGACTTCTTCATCAGATAAAGCAGTTTGTGCTGAAGGATCCCAATTTACCATTCTAACTCCTCTGTAAATTAGTCCTTTATTGTGCAAATCAACAAATACTTTAATTACAGATTCACTCATATCCTCATCCATGGTGAATTTCGTTCTGTCCCAATCACAAGAAGCTCCAAGCTTTTTTAATTGATCTAAAATTATTCCACCATGTTTGTCTTTCCACTCAAAAGCATGTGATAAGAATTCTTCTCTAGTTAAATCATTTTTTTGTATTCCTTCAGAAGCTAGTTTTGCAACTACTTTTGCTTCTGTAGCAATAGATGCATGATCGGTTCCAGGAACCCAACACGCATTAAATCCTTGCATTCTTGCTCTCCTTATCATTACATCTTGCAAAGTGTTGTTTAACATATGTCCCATGTGTAAAACTCCAGTAACATTTGGTGGAGGAATAACTATTGTATATGCTTCACGCTCATCAGGAGTAGAGTTAAAATACCCTTTTTCCATCCAGTGTGCGTACCATTTGTTTTCTGTTTCCTGAGGATTGTATTTTTTTGAAATTTCCATCTGTTTGCAAAACTATAAAAATAAGCAAATCAAAACATATTTCTTAAACTGATTTGCGTAAAGAAAATAAATTATTAAATTTGCCGTTCGTTTATTGAAAAATTAATCAAAAATAAAGTAAAAATGAAAAAAATAATTTTAGTATTAAGTTTGCTTCTTATTAGCTGTGTAGTTTTTGCACAAGAAGTAAAAAAAGCTGAGCCTGTAATTAGCATTCAAGATAAAAAGGTAGTTAGCACACAAGAAGTTAAAAAAGAAGAAAAGAAACAAGCAGATGCAACTATTGATTTCGTATCAAAAGTTGTTGATTATGGTACAATTGAGCACAATGCTGATGGTGCAAGAAAATTTGTATTTACTAACAATGGTACTGAGCCATTAGTTATTAAAAATGCAAAAGGAAGTTGTGGTTGTACAGTTCCAACTTGGCCAAGAGAGCCAATTGCTCCAGGTGAAACTTCTGAAATTGGCGTGAAATACGCAACTAATAGAGTTGGGAAATTTACCAAAACAATTACTTTAACAACTAATGCTAGTAAAAAGCCAGTAATTTTAACTATTAAAGGTGAGGTTAGTTCCCCACCAAAAGAAGCTACTGCTCCAGAGAAAAAAGCGGAAGGAGCACCTTTGGAAAAGAAATAGTTTATTCAAAAAATATTATGATATTTGCACCCCCAATTTAGGGGGTGTTTTTTTACAAAAATTTATAGCTATGCCAAAAATATCAAACAAAGGAATAAGTATGCCAGAATCGCCAATTCGTAAGTTGGTGCCATTTGCTGAAACTGCAAAAAAATCAGGAAAAAAAGTATATCATTTAAATATTGGTCAGCCAGATATAAAAACACCTGAAGTTGCCTTAAAAGCGATTCATAATTTTTCTGATAAAGTAGTTGAATATTCTCATTCAGCAGGATTTGAAAGCTACCGTAAAGGCTTATCCTCTTATTATAGTAATTTAGGGATAGATGTAAATACAAACAATATTATTGTTACTACTGGAGGTTCGGAAGCGCTTCTTTTTACATTAAATTCTTGTTTAGATTCTGGAGATGAAATTATTATTCCAGAACCATTTTATGCAAATTATAACGGATTTTCTACTTCTGCAGGAGTTACTATAAAACCAATTGCTACTACTATTGAAAATGGATTTGCACTTCCTGCAATTGCAGAATTTGAGAAGCTTATAACATCAAAAACAAAAGCAATTCTTATTTGCAATCCCGGAAATCCTACTGGATATTTGTACTCAAAACAGGAGTTAGAAACGCTAAAAAATATCGTTTTAAAACATGATTTATTCCTCATTGCAGATGAAGTATACAGAGAGTTTTCTTATGATGAAAACGAACATTATTCAATATTAAATTTTGAAGATTTAGAACAAAACGCAATTGTGATTGATTCAACTTCTAAAAGATATAGCATGTGCGGAATTAGAGTTGGTTGTGTAGTTTCTAAAAACAAAGAATTTATGGCTACTGCTATGAAATTTGCTCAAGCAAGATTATCACCACCTACATTCGGTCAAATTGCTGGTGAAGCAGCATTGAAAACGGATGTTTCTTATTTTAATGAGGTGAGTGCAGAATATGTAAGTAGGAGAGATGTACTGATTGAAGGATTAAACAAGATTGATGGAGTTATTTGCCCAAAACCTAAGGGTGCATTTTATGCTATAGCACAATTACCAATTGATGATGCTGATAAGTTTGCTCAGTGGTTGTTAGAAGATTTTGATTTGAATGGAGAAACAATAATGGTTGCTCCTGCAGCAGGTTTTTATTCTACACCAAATACGGGTACAAATCAGGTGCGTATTGCATATGTTTTAAATAAAGAATCTCTACAGAAATCTATTGATATTTTAGCTGCTGCACTTAAGGTTTATCCTGGAAGATCACAAAATTAATATTTTGCAATGTGCTAATTTGATAATGTAACAATTAAAAACTTCTCACCTGGTTTAGGGGAGATGTCATAAAATGACAGAGGGGTGTAATGAAAATTGATTTAGAAAGTCATAAACAACAAGTAAAACTAAAACGCAAAGAAAATATTCAGTTTTTTAAGCGTTTAAAAAAAGTAAAGCCTAAGGTTTTAGATCAACTTATTCATCCTTTACATGAAGAAGTTTTTGAATGTACAGATTGCCTGAAATGTGCAAATTGTTGCACTACAACTGGCCCTTTATTTACAGATAAAGATATTAGCAGAATTGCAAAATATTTACGAATAAAGCCGTCTGAATTTGTAACTCAATATTTACGAATTGATGAGGATAGAGATTATGTATTGCAAAGTGTACCTTGTACTTTTTTAGGAACTGATAATTATTGCTCCATTTATGATGTTAGGCCAAAAGCTTGTAGAGAATATCCTCATACTGATAGAATAAAACAACATCAATTGTTAAAATTAACCGAAAAAAATGTTGAAGTTTGCCCAGCAGTCTTTGATATAATTGAAAAATTAAAACTAACCTTAAAATAAATAAAAATGACCAAGAAATTACTTTTTGCATCTGCAATCCTATTAATTACTTCTTGTACTACTAATACTAAAAAGGAAGAGGTAGTAGTTGAAGATTCTAGTATTGAAAATGTGCTTACTCTAGAGTTTGCTTCTAAGAACCCTGATGTTAATAAGGAAGGAACTGCAGTAATGGAACAAGAAATGCTTCATTTATCTTTAACCGATAACTCTCAAAGTGATTTTGTTGGGCAATCATTAACTTTAAACAATGCTATTGAAGGAGCAATTAATTTCTCATCAAGAAATGACAGTATTTTTTGCAATGCACCAATATCATTGATGTTGATGAATATGCCTCCAAAGCCAGGTGTTCGTCCAGCTATGATAGATGCAAATGCTGAATTTTATGTTGCTCCTATGAGTTTACTTAAATTTGAGTCAGTTAATATTATGTTTGTTGGCTTAGGAGAGTAAAACTTACTCATGCAAAAATATATTGCACTACTTAGAGGAATAAATATTTCTGGCCAAAAGATTATAAAAATGGCTGATTTACGCCAATTACTTTCGTCTGCAGGATTAAGTAATGTGCAAACCTACATACAAAGTGGTAATATTATTTTTGAAAGTAATGATAGTATTAAGAACTTAACACAGTTAGTAATTGATACTATAGAGAGACATTATGGTTTTTATGTTCCCACATTTATTCTTCTTCCTGAGCAGTTGCAAAATGCAGTTAATAACAACCCTTACAAAGATGCGGAAGGGAATAAATTATATCTCACCTTTTTATCAGATAAAGCAAATACAAATGGGATGGGGGCTATTCATGATAAAGTAAAAGAAAACGAGTTTCTGCAATTAATAGATAATGTAATGTATTTTCATTGCCCTGATGGAGCAGCAAAAAGTAAAATTACAAATAACTTAATTGAGAAAAAATTAGAAGTAAAAGCCACAACCAGAAATTGGAGGACTTGTGGTAAGTTGTTGGGGTTGATTTAGTAGAAAATTTCTTCAACTGATAGCTTAAATACTTTTGATATATCGAAAGCCAACTTTAATGAAGGGTTGTATTTTCCTTTTTCTAAGAACACAATAGTTTCTCTTCTAACCCCAACTAACTTTGCTAAATCAAGTTGAGTTAGGTTTTTACGAGCCCTTAGTTCTTTTATTTTATTTTTCATTTAATTTTCTGGTAACAATTTCTTTGCAAACAAATCCAATGACTCCAGAAAGTAATATCCCACCTCCAATAAGTGTTTCAGTATTGTCAGAAAGTAAATCTTTAAAAAGAAAGATAATTAGCCACATATAAATAGTTGATAAATAAGCATAATATCCAGCTTTGTGTTTAATGTTTGTGGTTAGTTCATCTTCTAAAGGTTGTCCTTCCTTTTCTTCTTTTACTTTTCTCATTGCAAATGCTATACTGAGAACAGCTACTAGACCAATAAGTAGATAAATGATTAACATTTTAGATTGAATTTCAGCCATTTGGGAATAAGAAAGCACGCCTAAAGTAAAGGTAAATGTTAATCCTACTAGGAGTAATAATAACTTTTTTGATTTTTTCATGATAAATATATTTAGTTAATTAATTCTAACACAAAGTTAGAAATAAATAACACTTAACAAAGTTATTCTAACTTCTATTAATAAGTTAAATATTTCTTCCTAACTTCCTTAAAATCTTCCAATCCTTTTTTCCAAGTCGCTTTTATTTCTTTGGCTGTTTTCCCTGCAATAATTTGTTTTCTTAGTTTATCTGTTCCGGCTAGTTTGTCAAAAAAGTTATTGAAGAATTCTTCTTTTTCTGGGCATTGATTGTAGGCTTCAATTATCCAATTTAAGTTAATGGCAGTTAAGGGGTTTTCTTTTCTTAAATTAGTTCCAAAACAGGTTTTGTTTTCGTGTTTTGGATATTTACTTCCTGCTCCACTTTTTGGAGTAAAGGAATAACTACTCTTTAAATAAGGAGCTCCAAAATGCTGAAAAGGATAATCCGTTCCTCTACCAATACTTATACTAGTTCCTTCAAACAAACAAAGGCTTGGGTAAAGGTTAATTGCTCTTGCGTTAGGTAAGTTAGGGGAGGGTTTTACTGGCAAATCATAACTCATATCATGATTGTAGTTTTCCATCTCAATAATTGTTAAATCACATTTTGTAGAAATCCATTGTTCCCCATTTATCATCTTAGCATATTCTCCAATAGTCATTCCGTGAACAATGGGAATAGGGTGCATTCCTACAAAACTTTCAAAACCTTCTTCTCTTAGAGGTCCATCAATATAATGTCCGTTTGGGTTTAGTCTATCTAGTACTATTACTTTTATATTGTATTCTGCAGCTGCTTTCATTACATAATGCAGGGTAGAGATGTAAGTGTAAAATCGTGCTCCCACATCTTGTATGTCAAAAAGAAGAACATCAATTCCTTCTAGTTGTTCTTTTTTTGGCTTTTTGTTACTACCATAAAGCGAAATAATAGGTAAGCCTGTTTTGCTATCTGTTCCATTTTCTACTTTTGCTCCAGCATCAGCTTTTCCTCTAAAACCGTGTTCTGGAGAGAATACTTTTATTACATCAATTCCTAAGCTGAGCAAACTATCAACTACATGAGTATTTCTAATCATAGATGTTTGATTCCCTACAAATCCAATTTTTTTATTTTGTATCAGAGGTAAGTAAAGATCTAGCCTTTCTGCTCCTAATCTTAAATTTTGTGCATTTACACTAAAAGTAAGTAGGAGTAAACTTATGCAGATTATTTGTTTTATTTTCGCCATCAAGATGAATGTTGAATATTTTATAGCCAAACGATTAGTAAGTGCAAAGGAAGGAAATAATCGCCTATCTCGCCCCATCATTCGTATAGCAATTTTGGCGATTGCTCTTTCTCTAGCAATTATGCTAATTTCTATTGGGGTGGTTAAAGGTTTTAAAAAGGATATTGCCGACAAAGTTATAGGTTTTGGCTCGCATATTCAAATCACAGCTTTTTCGGATAACAACTCTTATGAAACTGTGGCAATTAGCAAAAACCAAGATTTTTACCCAAATATTGAGAATGAAAAAGGAATAAATCACATTGAGGTATTCGCTACAAAAGCTGGTATTATCAAAACAAAAGATGAGATTCATGGAGTTGTTTTAAAAGGAGTTGGAAATGATTTTAACCCTTCATTTTTTGAAAAGAATTTGATAAAAGGAAAAGTTCCTGTTTATAATGACTCCTTAACTTCTTCTAAAATTTTGATTTCTGAAAAGATTTCTAATTTATTGGATTTACAGTTAGAGGAGAATCTCATTATTTATTTTGTGCAAAATCCACCAAGAGTTCGGAAATTTGAAATTGCTGGAATTTTTGCTACTGAATTAGAAGAGTTTGATAATTTGTATATTTTTGGAGATATTGCACACATTCAAAACCTAAATAATTGGGGCAAAGATTCTGTGGGGGGCTTTGAATTAACTATTGATAATTTTGAGGAGTTGGATAAGCAAACCAAGATGGTGTATGAAAAAATTGGATATAACCTAAACGCACAAAGCATAAAAGAGCTAAATCCTCAAATTTTTGATTGGCTCAAATTGCAGGATATTAATGTAAATGTGATTATTATTTTGATGCTAATTGTAGCGGCAATCAACATTATTACTGCCCTTTTAATTTTGATTTTAGAACGCACCAAACTCATTGGGATTCTAAAGGCCATTGGACAAAGTAATTGGAGTGTAAGAAAGGTATTTTTATACAATGCATCATACCTAATTGTAAAAGGATTATTCTGGGGAAATCTCTTTGGAATTGGACTGGCACTATTGCAAAAATATTTTCATATTATTAGCTTAAACCCCACTACTTATTATATGAAATCAGTTCCTATTTATTTAACTTTTTCAGATATATTTTTACTAAATATTGGGGTAATGTTTGCTTGTGTTTTAATGCTAATAATCCCTACCTTTTTAATAACCAAAATCACTCCAATAAAAGCAATTCGCTTTGAGTAGAATTTGGTAGTTTTGCACCCATGAAATATTATAAAAATATCATAGAAACAATTGGCAATACGCCACTTGTAAAACTCAACAATGTAGTTGAAACGAATGCCTTAGTTTTAGCAAAAGTAGAGACTTTTAATCCAGGACATTCCATAAAAGATAGGATGGCACTCAAAATGATTGAAGATGCTGAAAAAGCTGGATTGCTAAAACCTGGAGGCACAATTATTGAAGGAACTTCTGGTAATACAGGAATGGGTTTGGCACTAGTTGCAATTCAAAAAGGGTACAAATGTATTTTTGTTATGGCGGATAAGCAATCTAAAGAAAAGATGGATATTTTGCGTGCTGTGGGTGCTGAGGTGGTTGTTTGTCCAACTGATGTTCCGCCAGAAAGTAAAGAGTCCTATTACTCGGTC
>CAYVKX010000012.1:24887-30849 GCA_964452095.1 uncultured Weeksellaceae bacterium | reverse complement strand
TTTGCTTTTATATTTTTTACAAAAAACTTAATATCTGCTCCTGCAACAAATGCTTTTCCTGATCCGGTTAAAATGATATTTTTTATTTTTTTATCGTTTTCTGCCTCTGTAAATTTAGAATGAAGTTGTTTCATTACATCCTCATTCAATGCGTTCATATCTTCAGGTCTATCCATAGTAATAACTGCATTTTTACCATTTTTAGTAAGGGTAACAAACTCCATATTCCATTTTGTTGCATCTACATTTGGAATAGATTCTGCATATATCTTAGAGAAATTTTCTACAATTCTTTTTGTCTCACTTTCACCACTTCTTAGCATTAAATCAATAGGCCCCATTCTCCATCTTAGTCCAATTTTTGCACCTCTATTTAAATCTACTGAAGTACAAACTTCCTCTTGAATAATCTGAGAACAAACAAAGAAAACGCTACCTAACATTCTATCATTAATTTGTTGAGTTGTAACCTCATCAATTAACGCTTCATTTGTACCACTACAATCCCAATTATTTCCGCTTTCCACTTGTTTTTCTAACAAAGTTGAAACTTTATAAGAAAGCCCAAAATGCTCTAGTGTTTTTTGTGCATGCAATGCGATAGGAACACCTGTTGCATTCATCAGTGCAAAAGGACCCATTCCAATTCTGAAAGTTTTTTTGCAGACTTTATCGATTTGGGCAATAGTTGCCACCCCCTCATCTAATAGTTTAACCGACTCATTTAACCAAGGAACAAAAAACCTATTTACAGCAAAACCATACACATCTTTTGTAGTAATTGCATCTTTCCCTGAAAGCACAGAAAACACCTTCATTGCTTGATAAGTTTCATCAGAAGTTTTTTCACCTGGAATAAGTTCAACTAATCTATTTTTTGCTGCATGATAGAAATAATGCACTCCTATAAATCGTGAAGGATTACTAACGGCTGCTGAAAGTTCAGTAACTGAAAATGAAGAAGTATTTGTAGCTAAAATTGTTTCCTCACTTACAATAGAATCTAAGGTTTTAAAAAGATTCGTTTTCACTTGAAAATCTTCAAAAACTGCTTCAACAATCAAATCACAATCTTTCAAATCTTCTAAATTTGAAGTTCCGTGAATATTTCCCATTATTTTCTCTACTCCTTCAGGAGTAAACAACCTTCTTTCCACACCCTGATTTAACATTTCTCTAATTCCTGAAAGTCCTCTTTCAACATAAGACATTTCTCTATCGGCAAGAGTTACCTCAAATCCTTCTTGAGCGAACTTTTGTGCCAATGCAGAACCCATGGTTCCAGCTCCTACTACTCCAACTTTGTTAATTTTCATCTTTGTTTTTAATTATTTTTCCAATTAGGTTTTCTTTTTTCTAAAAAGGCATTTATTCCCTCATTTGCATCATGAGTTTTCATTAAATCATTCACATACATTTCCTCCAATTGAGGCAAAAACTTCCTCATTATATGATTAAAAAATGTTCTTGAAGTTTTGCATGCAAACTTTAATGAAGAGGCACTTTTTGGTAAAATATTTTTCTCAATCCAAGTATTTACTCCCTTATTCATTTCTTCTTTATTTTCAAAAACTTCTGCAATAAGCCCCATCTGTTTTGCTTTTTCTGCTGAAACAGATTTTCCTGTAATTAGCAATTCCTCTGCTTTAGAATTTCCAATTTTAAGAGGAAGTAAAATAGATGCTGGAGGAGGAAATACTCCCAAAACAATTTCTGGCTGACCAACAAAAGCTGTTTTATCAGCAAATATTGTATTACAAATAAGTGCTAATTCCAACCCCCCACCCAAACATTGTCCTGAAATTTTCGCAACAGTTGGAATAGATAAATCCATTATTTTATAGAACATTCCATGAAAAGAATTTAACATTTCTCCTGCATTTTCTTTGGTATGTTCTTCCACACTTGCCCCAAAAGAAAAGTGTTTTCCTTCACCTTCAAAAATGATGAGTTTTAAATTCTTATTTTCAGCAAACTCATCTAAAGATTGGTGTAAATCCTTCATCATTATAGAATCAAGAACATTACCTTTTCCATCATCTAAAGTGATTCTTACAACAGAATTATCAAACAGATATTCAACTTTAATTTTATTCATCTTTTACTTTTTATATTGAGGAGAGATAGCATCATACATCTGGTCATTCCACTCCATTCCTTCTGCAAGCATTTGTCTTAATTTCACAAAGTCAACCTCTCTATCTCCTCTTGGTCCGTAATTAAATGCTTTGAATCCTGCTTTTGCTTCTGTCATCATATTTAATGCTAACCAATCTCTATTACTTTCCTTATTTTGATCCCAATGTTCTAATTTTTTCTTTCTGATAGAATTAATTGTTTTACTCAAACAATTCGGGAAAGTCATCATTAGTTTGGTACACATTTTTTCCACTGCTTCATCCAATAATGATAAATCTATTTTACCAGATTTAAGTAATTCTTTAGCTTCTTTCATAGAATCTCCTTTTTTAGGCATCCCATAAATAATCTCACCAGTTTTTTTACTAATCCATCTATCTGTTCTTACCAAAGGATTATTTACAAACTTACCATCAACTTTAAGTGCAGGAACAATTTCTGTAAGTAAACCATGTCTGTGAGCTTCATGTGCACTCCAAGGATCGCAAACTGTACAAGAAAACATTGCTAACTCCACACCTACAAAAAGATGTAAAAAATCAGTAGAACCTCCATCTGGAGCTGAACCGTGTTTTGGTCCTGCTTGCCCAAAACGAGCCATATCCTGTGCAATAGAAAAATCACAAGCCATTCCAATTTCTTGTCCTCCACCAATTCTCATTCCATTAACTCTATTAATTACTGGTTTATCACTCATCAAAATAGCAGATACCATATCATTAAACAACCTCATATATTGTTTGTATTCCTGAGGGTTTCCTGCATAGTATTCAGCATACTCTTTAGTGTTTCCTCCAGTACAAAACGCCTTATCTCCAACTGCCGTAAAAACAATTGCAACTACCGCTCTATCGTTTGAAGCTTCTCTGAAAGCCAGAACAATTTCTTTTACTGCATCAGTAGTATAGGAGTTATATTGCAATGGGTTGTTTAGAGATATCCATGCGTTATAAAGCCCTTCAATTTCGTTTCCATCAAAGTCCTTTGCAGGTTTTCTCTCAAATAAAATTTCTGTGTAATCGTGATTTACTAAGTTATGATTGTTTAACATAATTTATAATTTTTATAGTTATTAATTTACGGTACTAAAACCGATCTTTTGTTATATTTATGATTTAATGTATTTTTAAAAACTTCATTTATCTCTGATAGAGGAAAAGTTTCCACAAACTGATCAATCCTTAATTTATCTTGAGCAACTAATTCTACTACTTCAGGATAAAGTTCGGGATTACACCCCCATGTTCCAATTAATTTCGCATCAAATGCCATAAGATTACTTAATCTTACATTTAATTTATCCATAGTAAAACCAACTATTGAAAGAGTAGAAGTAAAAGTAATTAATCCGAAAGCTAGTTCTTGTCCTGGAGTTGTCCCAGACATTTCAAAAATTTTCCAGCCATATCTTGACACTCCTAAATCTTTTGCAATCTCTCTCACTTTTGACTTTATCTCTCTAAAATCCAAATCTTTTGTATTTAAGGTTGCGTCAATTCCATTATTTTTTGCAATCTCCAATTTCGAATCGTCAATATCAAGCGCCAGGACTTTAGCTCCTTTTATTTTTGCAATTTGAGCTCCATAAATCCCAACTCCACCAACACCAATTACTATTGCAAAATCTCCTTCTTTTAATTCTGATTTATCAATCACCTGATAAGGAGTAGAAATTGCATCAGCAATTACAGAAAGTTGAGGCAATGTGTATTTCTCTAAAATTTTACCTGGAACAAGGCAAAGATATTTACTCGGTACAACAATATGAGATGCAAAACCTCCTTCAAAATCATTACCTGGCATCAATTGTTTCTGGCAGATATTACTTCTTCCATCATTACAAAGTTCGCAATCACCACAAGGTAATACTGCTGGTATAATTACATTTTTTCCTTGCCATTTCTCAGGCCCATCAATAACCGTTCCGCTAATTTCATGCCCTAAGGTTAAAGGTAATTCTTGCTTGGTTTTTACTCCATAATGCCAAAAACTAATGTCGGTATGGCACACACCACAACCCGCAATCTCTATTAGTGCCTCTCCTTCTTTAACTGTAGGAAGTGGAGATTCTACTAGCTCAAAGTCAGCGCCTTTTTCTACCATTTTCCATTGAATCATTTTGTTCATTTGTTTATTCGTTTTTTGTTTATTTGTTTAATTGAAGTTATATACTCATATTTTCAAACAAAATAGCTGTTCCTTGCCCTCCTCCAATACAAGCAGATGCAACTCCATATTTCACTCCTCTTCTTTGCATTTCTTTAGAAATTGTAAGTGAAATTCTTGTTCCAGTTGCTGCAAGAGGATGTCCTAATGCAATTGCACCACCATTTACATTTGCTATATCTCTAGAAAATCCTAATTCCTTTTCGCAACCTAAATATTGAGCACCAAAAGCTTCATTTATCTCTACTAAACCTACATCTTCCATTGAAATACCTGCCATTTCTAGCACTAATTTGATTGCAGGAACAGGACCTAATCCCATATATTTTGGATCAATACCACAAGTTGCTGATGCAACAATTCTGCTTAAAGGTTTTATGTTTTTTTCTTCACAAAACTCCTTATTTGCTACTACAACTGCTGCTGCACCATCAACAATTCCTGATGAATTTGCTGCAGTCTGAACTCCATCTTTTGCAAATACAGTTGGTAGTTTCGCCATCTTTTCTAAATCTGCTGGACGTACATTTTCATCAGTTACAAAATCAACCACTTTTCTTGGTAGTCTTACCTTTCTTGGTTTTAAGCCTTCCACCTCAAAAACAGTTGAGTTTAAAGGGATAATTTCATCATCAAAAACCCCATTTTCTTTTGCTTTAATATATCTGTCTATTGATTGTTTTGCGAATTCATCAACTTCCTGTTTTGTAATTCCATATTTCTTTGCTATATTTTCAGCAGTTACTCCCATTGGCACTGCTGCAGTGTCGTTAAGTGCCTCCCAAAGCATATCCAAAAACTCAATTCTACCAAGTGCATAACCATTTCTATTTCCAAAGCTTACGGTTGGAGAAAGAGTCATATTTTCTGTACCACCACATAAAGTTGCTTTTGCCTTTCCTAATGCAATTTGTTCTGCACCAGTAATAATTGACTCAAATCCAGAACCACAAATTCTTTGCACCATAAGTGCAGGAACTCCCTCAGGAACTCCAGAATACAATGCAATATGTCTTGGTAAAAAGTAAGAATCTGCTGAACTTTGTCCAATATTTGCCATTATAACTTGATCAATATCTTTTGCATCAACATCTGCTTTTTCTAAAGCACCTTTTGCTGCAAAAATTCCTAAATCAGTTGGTGAAACTCCACTCAAACTTCCGCTTAATCTTCCAAATGCTGTTCTGGCACCTCCCACTAAATATAAATCATCATAAGTGATTCCTATTCCTTTTTCTTTATTATGATATGCTTTCATTATTTTTTAGTTTTTAGTTACTATGATTAGCCACTAGGCTATTTCTATTCTTTTTTTTCTATTTTTTAATCTTTATATTATTTTTTCTCATCAGCACATTATCAAATTACCTCATCAATTTCTCATTGCTTCTACTGCTGCACCAAATGCATTTATCATCTGAGGATTATTTGGCACAATTATTTCTTTTTGAAACATCTCCTCCATAATATTCTTTAAAAATGGATGAAACTCTGCTACTCCCCCTATTAAATAAATAGGAACAGACTTATCCATTTTAAGTTTTGTAATTCTATTTACAATTGAAATATAGATTCCTCTTGCCAAATCCTCTTCTGAAACCTCATCAAAAATCCATTTCATTATTTCAGTTTTTGCAAAAACTGTACAAAAACTATT
>CAYVKX010000012.1:0-24877 GCA_964452095.1 uncultured Weeksellaceae bacterium | reverse complement strand
ATGAGTGAGTTGGCATCAAAACTATTTAATTCTCTATTCATTATAGATTTTGATGCCAACTCACTCATTTTTGATAAATCTAACTCTGCTCTTTCTGCAATTTCAGTGATAAAAGTTCCTGTACCAGCAGCACATTTAGTATTCATATAAAAGTCCTCCACTTTTCCTTTATTGCTACTTTTTATCACTTTGATATCTTCACCTCCAATATCAATAATTGTTTTTTCTTCTGGATAAAGAGAATTAACTCCAACAGAAGAACAATAAATTTCGGTTTTAGTAATGTTAGCTCTTTGAAAATGTTTTCTTCCGTAACCAGTAGCACAAACATTTACAATATTGAATTTTTCATCAATATCTTTTAAGATATTTTGCAGAACAGTTTTATCTCTATTTAAAGTTTTAGTAACTTTTGAAAAAACTATATTTTCATCTTTATCAATTACAATAAACTTTGTAAAAGATGAACCAATATCTACACCTAAATAATATGTATCTTCTATTGTCATATTGATTGATTTAGTTGTTCTCTTTTTGCTTTTGCAGTCATAGCTCTCATCATAGAAGTAAATGCAGAATTAATGGGAGTTCTTAAATTATGACTCTTACTATAATCCACTATTTTACCATTAAACAAATCAATTTCAGTAGATTTATTATTGATAAAATCAACTGCTAATGAAGGGAAATGATTTCCTGCTTTTGTTAAATAAACCATACAATGATCTAAAAAATCATCTTCAATTTTTATTCCTTCCTTTTGTGCGACTTGAATTGACTCTTCAATTGTTTGTCTGATAACCAAAACCAAATCAGGGTCGGACATTGCCTCTAACATTGTAAGTTTTGAAAGTGCACAGAGTGCACTAAGTGAAGAATTAAGAATCGTTTTCTCCCAAATATTTTTCTTCAAATCCTGATAAGAACAAGAAATAGTTTCTAAATTATTTTCTGATAATGAAGTTGAAATAATTTTTGAAATTTCATCATTTCCTTTTTCAAGTGCTGCAATATAATTTGGTGCATTAAAGAAAGTTACTTCAGCTTCTGAATTATTGATGAGTTTCCCAGCAAAATTTATTACCATTCTCAACAAATGAGAGTTGTCAAAAATTGGACTGTATTCAAATTCTGTATCTATACCATTTTGTGCACAAAGCATTAACATGTTATCAGAAACATAAGGTTTTATCATCTCTAATAAAAGTGCAATTTGATGTGATTTCACTGCCGAAATTACCACATCAGGATTAAAGTTTTTTATCTCAGATATATCATCAAAAACATGAGTAAATTCAGCTTTACTATTTAAATGTCCTGAAAGAGTTAAGCCGTTATTTTCAATTACTTCTTTCTTTTCTTCACTTCTAACAAAAAGGGCAATATTATGTCCTGCATTTTTAAGGTGCACAGCCAAAACCATACCAACTGGTCCTAATCCGACAATTGCTATTTTTTTTGTTTTTCGCATTAACTCATTTGTTCAATAAAAGTTTCTACTTTAGTAGTTGTTTGTCCTTCAGAAAAAAATCGTAAATCACATAAATCTCCTTCAATAACAAGAGTTTCAATTCCTGTTTCCTCTTTTAATCTTTGTGGCATACCAAAGCGTGCATTCGAATTGTTAAAGCAAGTTTTTGCATCATGAAAAATCATACCATTAATATTGAAATCTTGAATGTGTTGCTTGAGAATTTCAAACTTTGCCTTTTCACTTCTGTTAATAAAAATCTCGGTATAAGCAAGTGCAGAAGATGCAAAAGGATCTTTACTATCAAAGGCATCAAACACCCAAGAGTTGCAATAAGTAGAGGCAACCACTGCCGAATTATTATCAGCAAACAGATTAGAAAAATACCTTAATTTCCCCCAAATTGGCATCCCCTCCCAATACACTCTACTATCTGGTTTTTCTAAAAAACCAACACCATTATCTACATTAGACTGAAGTTCCAAAAGAAGTTTCTGATAATACTCTTTCGCCAATTCAGTTCCTCTTAAAACTACAATCGGTCCCATGTGAATTGTCCCATCAAAAAAACTAATTGGTGAAGGAGAATTTTGTCCTGTATTCAAACAATCCTTCCATAAATCAGTTGCTTCTTTACTTAAATTCAAAGTGTGTCTGAACTTATCAATATCAAATTTATTACCTGACGCACTCTCACAAAGTGGAATCATTTCTTTAAATTGTGAGGACACATCTTCAATATCTTCCTTACTCACCTCATCCAAATATCTTGGTGGTTTTATTCCAAAAATTGGGCAGTTAAATTCTTTTGCAAACCACATAAACCAATCCTGAACTTCTCTACATTGATTGGTATTGTAAACTATCAAATCTGGTTTAGGAACTCCATCCATACCATATTGTTTTGTAAGTGGAGTTTTTTTCTGCAAATAAGAACCAATATCAGCTGTTAGATAAGAACAAATATCTCCTGCATAACCCAGTTTTACTGACTCTGGAATAAAATCCATTGCCGTACGGCTAGCGCCCAAGAGTGCTCCATGATTTTCAGGGAAATACACCTCAAAACCAAAACTTCTTAAAAGTTCGGCAGGGCCAACAGAAGTACACCAAGCAACTTTTTTTGAAGTAGATAAGTCAGAAAAATATCCCTTCATTAAGTCCTTTAAATCTTTGGTTGTATGTATTTTATAATCGCTCATTTTATTCTGCTAAATCAATCACATATAATTCATCACCTGTTGGAAGCTCCTCCCCATATAAGTCCTGATAATGATTTTTATATTTTTCCAACACCCTTTTTGGCGCCATTTTCATTGATGGAGTAAGTGTATTATCATCTAAAGAAAGGCAAGAATCCAAGACAACTGCCTTTTTTATTTTGGCGAATTTCTGTTTTAACTCGTCATTCGATTGTCTTAAACACCCTTGCAAACACCTTCCAAATTCATTAATATCTCTTGGACAAAAACAACCATCTTCTGGTGATTTATGATAATCAGGATTTCTTAACATACTTTGATTAGGAAAAATAAGTGCTACAGGATAATCATTGCCACTTCCTGAAACAATTACATATTGCACATAATGACATTTTTTCTCAATTATTTTTTCCAAATCAGTAGGAACTACTTTTTCTCCATTTGAGAGTTTAAAAATTCTATCTTTTCTACTAATCAACTTCAATCCTGTTGGAGTAATTGCACCAACATCACCCGTTCTATACCAACCATCATTAGTGAAAATATCTTTATTTGCTTCATCATTTTTATAATACTCACTCATCACATTTGGTCCTTTCACTTGTATTTCATCATCCTCTGCAATTCTTACGCTTACCCCAGGAATTGGAAGCCCAACCACACCTGTTTCTCTTTCTAAATTAGGATTTGTAAGAGTGCAACAAGGTGAAGTTTCTGTTAAACCCCAACCCTCAATTACTGCAATTCCTTTCTCCTGAAAAAGAGTAGATAAGTTGATAGGAAGTGCTGCTGCTGCAGTAAAAATAAATTTCAGACCCGAATCAAAGAAAAGTTGTTTTGTGCTTTCATCCTGATTACATAATTCAACTAAATTTTGATATACCTTTGGAACAGAGAAAAACACAGTTGGTTTTATTTCTTTCCAATTCTCCATTATCTCTTTTGGATCTTTCCCAAAAGAAGATTCTACTGTATAAGTCGCACCATTATAAAGTGCTGTGAAAAGTTCAAAAATTCCACCAAAACTATGGTGCCAAGGCAAATAAGAAAGGAATCTATCCTCTTGATTTACTTTTAGAATTTCTTTAATTGCAGCTTGTTGCGACAATATATTTTTATGAGATAGTTGCGCGCATTTTGGTGTTCCCATAGTTCCTGATGTGTACATATTTAAGCAAATTGTATCAGGAGAGATGTCTAAATCAAAAACTTCCTTTTCGTTCTTATTTAATAAAGTTTTGAATGGAATTAAATTGTCAAAACTTTCAGTTTGCACATCATCAAAATGAATGACCTTTTTAAATGGAATTGCAGAATCTATTCTGTCTAATTGAAGTTGACTTGCAACTGCCAAATAAGTAGAATCCGAATGTTCCATTAAAAGTTTTGCAGTATCTTCACGGAAATATGCAAAAATAGGAACTGCAACACCACCAACTGACATTACAGCTAATTCTAACTCCAACATCTCCAATCTATTTGGAGAATAAATAACCATTTTATCTCCTTTTTCAAATCCTAAATCGGAAAGGTTAGCAGATATATTTTTAATATTTGAGACAAAATCACTCCAAATAATTCCTTGAAAAAACCCATTCACTTTTTCCTGAAAAACAACTTTATTAGAAAAGTTTCTGCTGTTATTAATCAGAAAAGTTGGAATGTTTTTTATAATTTCACCTAATGCTATTTCCGAATGTAATGTCTTCATAATTTATAAACTCACTCCTTTTTCTTTCAATTTGTAATAACGGAATCCTCCCCAAAGTGCAGCTCCAATTGCTCCAGAATAGATTGCTTCTTTACTACTTACAAATTCAAAATTTCTGTTTTTCTTTCCTTCTGCTAATTCTTCCACTGCTTGTACCATTCCTTCATTCATTCCCATGCCACCAACAAGTGCAATAGGAGATTCTGCTTTTAAAGCCCCCAATAATTTTACTACTCTTTGTGCTATAGAAAGGTTAATTCCTTTTACAATATTTGGAGTAGAAAGTCCTTTTGAAACTAAATTAATAACATCTGTTTCTGCAAGTACTGCACAAATTCCTGAAGGAACTTCTGGATTATCTGCTTTCAATGACATTTCTCCAACTTCCTCAATTGCCAAACCAAGATACCTTGAAATATTCTCTATAAACTGACCAGAACCAGAAGCACATTGTCCCGTCATTTTATAATCCATTACCTTTCCTTTTTCATCAATTTTTATGGCACGAACATAAAGCCCTCCCATATCCACTACTGTTTTTGCTTTTGGAAAAAAGTATTTCCCACCTCTAGAATGAGAAGTCATACTATAAAAATGGCCTGTTTTTCTTTCCACCATTTCACCCTCCCCTGTGGAAGCTAAATAGGCAATGTCATTATCATAATCCAGGTTATTTCTTTCTAAAATAGTCGCAACAATTTCTGATGCTACTACTTTTGGGTTTCTCTTTCTAATTTTTTCTGTTTGCTTATCTAAAACTTTATGGTCGCCAGTTTCTTTATTGTAAGAAACCAAGACGGATTTGATGTAACTACCTCCAACATCTACTCCTATTGTATAAATTGTATCGTTCATTTTTTATTTGGTTTGTGGTTTTTAGTTTGTGGTTTTTGGTAATACTACCAACAACAAACTACAAACTCGATTTCTTTTTTATTTTTTCTTTTTTGATGGTAAATCAACTTCTATATTTCTTCTGGCAAACATGGCTCCACCCAAAGCTCCCATAAAAATAGAATCAGTATGAATGTTCATTGTAAGCTCCCCATAAGAATCGGTTACCATTTGTTTTACATATTTTAATACTGCCTGATTTCTTGCAACTCCACCCGTAAATGTAAATTCATTTCTTACTCCCCCTGAACGAGCAATTAATGACATTGCTCTTTGTACAATTGCTTTATGTAATCCTGCTAAAATGTTAGGTCTTTTCTCTCCATTATGTAAAAGCTCTTTTACCTCAGCACCTGCAAAAACGGTACAAGTTGAACAGATTGTTGCTTCTTTATCTGCCTCCAATGCTTCAGGTCCTAGCTCATTTAATGAAATTCCAAACTCATCAGCAATGTATCCTAAATACCTACCACAACCTGCTGCACATCTATCATTCATATGGAAAGAAGTAACCAAACCATGACTATCCACTTGAATTGCCTTAGTATCTTGTCCTCCAATGTCAAGTACTGTTCTTGTATTAGGGAATACCGCATGAGCTCCAAATGCATGACATAAAATTTCAGATTTGATACAATCTTCCGGGAAAGGAAGTAATGCTCTACCATAACCTGTCCCAACCATATTTGCAATATGAATGTCCTCATCTGCAATTTCATCAATATGTTCTCTAAGCGTACTTTCTACATTTTTGTAATTACTTTTTACTGCATTTAGTTCTGCATAATACCAATCTTCTTTGTCTTTATGTTCTGGCTCATCTACCAATCCTTTGTATTTTTCATCCAATACATTCATTGATTCATCCACCAATTCTTTAAAATTGTACTTTACCATTTCATTTTCAACAGGAGTAATACTTTTATCGAATGCCAACATTAAAGGTTCAAATACTAACTTATCTGCTTTTTCTACTTCCTGATTATATCTTTCACTTACAATATCACGGAAAAACTGATTTTTCGAACCTAAATCTTCATTCACAAATTCATTTCTGATTTGAGGCTGAATGATATCTAATATCTTAATTAACGCTTGTTTTACATCCTCTTTATTGTCATATTTAAAATTATCAACAGTCTCTAAAAGTGTCTTTCTCAAACTATCCATTCTTCTTTTAAACTGACGATATTGAAATACAGAACGAATATCTTTCATGTATTTTTTAAACTCTGGTTTTGAGTCAATTTCCTCTTGCAGTCTTTGAGTAAGAAGTGTAAATCTTGCATCATAAGTCGCCTCCTCTCTTGCAATATCGGCTGCTACTTTATAGTTTGCTCTTGTATTTGTAATTCCTCTTCCAATTATCTCATCTTTTTCATTAATGATAACTGCTTTGGAAGTGGTAGAACCTAAATCAATACCTAAATAATATTTTTTCATTTTGTTTGTTTATTCGTTTACTTTTTCCATTGCTTTTCTTTGCTCTAACATCTGGAAAAATGATTCTAATCTGTTTTTAATATTGGAGTAAGAAAAATACCTTGGGTCAACCAAATCAGATTCAATAAAACCTACAGGAATCTCTAATCTATCCTCAATTTCTCTCATCATACCCAATTGCCCTGCAGAGAAGGAATTACAACTCTTAATTGAATTAGTGATATAGCCATCTGCATCATAATCTTCAATGCATTTGGAGAGTAAATCTATCCTTTGAGGAATGTTTAAATTGGTATAACAATTCATACAATATTCTGCTAATGATTCAAGTGGACGAGAAGGGTCGTGCCTCCAACCCATATCATAAACCCCACCTACTTTTGTGTAAGAAGATGCAACAATTACCGCACCAATATCATAAAATATTTTCCAGAATTCACGGAATGAAGTCCAGTTTGGAGGACCTTCAACTACCAATCTGTATTTCTCCTCTTTCATTTCTCCCTCAGGAGTAATTGGCCCTAATCCTAATCGAATTCTTTCTTGAATTTCAGAATATAATTCTTTGTAATATTCTACTGCTTTTTCAGTTCCTCTGAATCCAATATTAATTGGTCCTATATAATAAACCCCAGCAAAATATGCGTCTATTGGAGATGGTTTGTGTTTTGTAGTATCGAAAATCTTAGTAATCCAATCCTCTGCTTCTTTCGCAAGTTCAAGGTGTTTTTTTAGTTTTTCTTCATCATACTTTATTCCTGTAACCTCCTCAAATTGTGGAATTACTTCTTCAGTAAATTGTTTCACCATATACTCAGTCATTTCAGGAGTCATTTCTGCATTTTCCTGATATGGAGTATGAACCATAATTACCTTTGCATTTGGATATTCTCTTTTTAAAGTTTCAAACCATTTTAAGAAAGTAAAACAACCTGTGTAAGATAAAAGTAATACATCTGGCTCAGGAATTTTTTGTCCTGTCGGACCAATATTTCCTTTCATCATCATTCCCACATCACACTTTACATAAGTACAAACATCCTCAGAATGTGCGTTTCTTTCGGCTTCCTTAATATATGATGCTGATTTCTTTCTCATTGCCGATTGAAGTGCATTAATTTCAGGATATACCGGAAGCATATCAAAGGTTCTGATAAGTTCAGAAAGGTTTCCAGGAATAAAAGTATAACAGACCTTTTTTCCTAATTCTTTTGCATTTGCTAAATCGTTAAAAAGTCCTGCAATCATCTCCTTTTGGAGAATCATACTTCTTTCTTTTTGAGCTTCTTTTGACATATTTTTTATTTCGTTATTTGTTATTTTAACCCACCCCACCAAGGAAGGGTGTTTTTGTATCAACTATTTTTATTGTTACATTTTTACATTAATTTATTATCTTTTAATCTTCCCAAAGTTTAATTGAATCAGAGAATGTTCCTACTTGTTCTTTTATAACTTTATACTGATTGATATTTTCTGAATACTGGAATGCTATGTATCTTAATCCTAGTTTATCAAATGCATTTTGAAAAATTGGCGCATCTAATAATGATGGATCACAAAAAGATGCTGAAGCAAATATCACACCATCAGCACCTCTTTCTTTTGCAATTTTTGCTAACCTATATTCTTTCGGATTATGCACATCATAAATAGAAGAAGAATATTGACTATGATTGATGTAAGCATTTGAAATTGCTTCCAAAGGATTATCCGAACTACTATCAATATCTGCTAAAATCATTCTAGAGCCCAACATATAATCATCATCTACTACATAACAACCTGCTTCTTCAATAGCTTTTATTAACCCGATTGATGGCTGCTCACAAAAAGCACCTGAAACAACTACCTTAATTTTATCCATTGGAGTGCCAATATCCTCATCAATAATTGCACAAAGTTCCTCCAAAATCTCGTTATGTTCCTCAATAGGAATTACAGTTCCAGCTCTTACAACATGATAAACATCTTCTATTGATAATCTCCATGGAAATTCCTGACGCACATTATATATGTGTTCAATTAAATTTCTGTTTTTATTATAAAGTTCTATGGAATGATTTAAGTTTTCTGTCGTTAATTCAACACCATTTATTTCTTTGATGTATTTTAACACATGCTTCATTTCATCTTGGTAGAATTTACCGCCAACTTCTGGCAAGAAATTCTGAGGAAAGTCCATGTATTTTACAAATTTCCCTACTTTTAATTGCTTGAAAATCCCTGAAAGATTTCTAATTACATCACAAATTGATGGAAAAATAAATCCATCTAAATGTTCCATATGTTTATCAAGCGTTAATTCAATAATACTTCTAGGAATATGGCAAATATAGGATTGATAATAAGCATCTCCTTTTATAATTTGTTTTCTATCTCCACCACCAAAAATCCCAACTCCCATTGCACCAACTGCATGCAAAATCTCTCTTGGAAAATATATTGGCATATAACCCACCAACACTCTGTTCTCAGCTTCTTCTTTCCACTGTTTTGCTCTGTTAAAATCCAAGTCAAATGCATATTCCTTACATTTGTCAAGTAAATTTTCTAGTCTATTCATCCGTGTATTTCGTTTATTTTTCGAGCGGTAAATTTACTTCTCGAGATAGAAATAAAATATGATATAAATCATACTTTAAGAATTTTTATCTTTATTATTTTACACTTATAAAAATAGGATGAAACAAACATTTACATTAATTCTTCTAACAGCCGGAAAATCAGAAAGAATGGGAGTTCAGAAAGCAGATTTGATGCTAAATGGAAACTCATTTTTTGATAGAATTATTTCAGAATATAATGATTCAAAAATTACAAAACAAATAAGTGTTATAAATAACAAATTGAAAGTGAAAGGAGAGTCGATAGTAAATAATATGCAAGAAAAAGGAAGGATTTATTCTTTGCAATTAGGGCTGGAAAATGCTGAAAGCGATTGGTATTTTATTCAGAATATTGATAACCCTTTTGTTACGACTGAACTATTAAATCAATTGATAAGTTGTAGTAAAGTTGCAGATATAATTCAACCAACTTTTAATAAAAAAAAAGGGCATCCAATTTTGATTTCTAATAAAGTGAAAGAAGAAATACTATCAGAAACAAATTATAAATTAACTTTGAGAGATGTGTTTTCAAAGTTTAGCAAACAACAAATAGAAGTGGATGATGATTCTATTTTAATAAACATTAATACACCTGAAGATTACCAAAAATATTGTATTGAAAAAGTTAATTGAAATAGCATCAAGTTCTGAATTACACTCTGCAATTTGCACTATTGTAGAAGTAAAAGGATCGGCTCCAAGAAAGGTTGGAGCTAAGATGTTAGTGTTTGAGAATGGGGTAATTGAAGGTACAATTGGAGGCGGAAATCTGGAGAAAAAAGTAATCCAAAATGCAATAAAACAAATAAGAAGTAGAATTGCAAAATTATATTCTCACGACCTTTTGTCTCATCATAGTATGTGTTGTGGGGGAACGGTCAAAATATTTATTGAACCTATAATGAAAACAAATAAACTATATATTTTTGGAGCAGGACATACAGGAAAAGCTCTATCTGAAATTATCTCTAAACTCGATTTTGACACCTATATTATTGATGATAGACAGGAATATATTGATGAAATAAAAGGTAAGGGCATCAATAAATTGAACCTAAATTATAAAGAGATTTTACCCACTCTTCCATTTGGTAAGAATACATTTATTGTAATTATGACTTATGAGCATTCTCATGATAGAGATATTTTATCTTATTGTCTGAAAAAAGATTTTGCATATTTAGGAATGATTGGTAGTAAAAGAAAAGTCAGCTTGACCAAAAAGATGTTTATTGAAGGAGAAATCTGCACTCAAAAAGAAATTGAAAGAGTAGATATGCCAATGGGAATTGACATAAATGCAGAAGGGCCAGAAGAAATTGCAATTAGTATTGCATCAAAAATAATAGCCGTAAAAAACCAATAAAATAATGAAAATAGCACTAGTTACAGGAGCAGCAAAAGGAATAGGGAAAGCAATATCAGAAAGATTAATTTCAGAAGGATATTTTACTATTTTAGTTGATATAGATGATGAAAACGGAAAGAAATTAGAAAATCCTACAAAATCAAAATATTATAATTGTGATATTAGTAATGAGAATTCAGTTTCTGAACTATTTGAGTTTGTAAAAACAAATTACGGACAGTTGGATGTTTTAGTAAATAATGCAGGAATCATAAAAGATAATATGATTTGGAAAATGCCAGCAGAAGATTTCGATAAAGTAGTTGAAATAAATCTAAAAGGATGTTGGCTCATGTGCAAATCTGCCGGAATAATGATGAGAGAACAGAATAATGGAAGAATCATCAATATCGCATCAAGAGCTTGGCTCGGAAATAGAGGGCAATCCAATTATGCAGCTTCAAAAGCAGGGGTAGTATCACTCACAAGAGTTTTAGCATTAGAACTTGGGAAATACAATGTATTGGTTAATGCTATTGCTCCAGGATTAATTGACACTCCATTGACTAAGAAACTTCCAGAAAATGTGATTGAAAGTTTGATAAAAACACAACCTACAAAAAGTATAGGAAGTCCGGAAAATATTGCACAAACTGTCTCCTTTTTAGCAAATCCTGAAACGGAATTTATTACAGGACAAGTAATTTATGTAGATGGAGGAAAGAATATAGGTAGTAATATGGTTTAAAAAATTTCTAGAATTATGATTATCTGAATTCCCATTCTATATTGCTATGGTATTTTTTCTTATTTAAGTATTTGCTTAAATAATAAATTAATATACATTTGCATTATGAAAACAACAAATGAAAATTGCATTAGAGTATTTGCCAATTTAGAGCAAATTGATACTTGCAAAAACCAAATTAATGCAGCAGAAAACAACCTCAATCTAATGGCAAGCGCCCTTGATTTAGTAGGGAATAATGTGCGTTTGAAAATCTTATATCTGCTCAATCAGCAACAAAACCTATGCGTTTGTGACATGAGTGATATATTAGATATGAAAGCTCCTGCCATTTCGCAACATTTGCGAAAAATGAAAGACAGAGGCATCATAAACGGTATAAAAAAAGGAACCCTTATTCATTATTATTTAACAGCTGAATTTGCGGATCTTTTTAAAGATATTTTCAGTCGTATTGAAAAAGGAGAAGTATTAAAGTCAATCGCCATATAATGAAAGAAAAAACACTAATAGGATCGGGAATAGTTGCAGCCATTGCCTCCTCCCTTTGTTGTATTGTTCCACTCTTAGCTCTTATTGCAGGAGGAACTGGGGCGGCCACCAACCTAAGTTGGATGGAGCCGTTTCGTCCCTATTTAATAGGATTTACAATACTTGTATTAGGCTATGCTTGGTATCAAAAATTAAAACCACAGAAAGACTGTTGTATAAATCAAAAAAACAATTTTATGGAAACCAAAACCTTTTTAACTATCATAAGCATTTTTGCTATTGGCATGTTATCCTTTCCTTCATTCTCAGGAAACTTTTATGATAATACACCTATGGAACAAGGAGTAATTGGTGATAGCACCAAAGTAGTATTAAATATTGAGGGCATGACTTGTGGCTCTTGTGAAAACCACATCAACCATGCGCTTAATAATACAAAAGCCGAAATAACATTTTCTTCTTAAGCAGAATAAGGAAAAGCAAATATCTTTTATTATAAATAGAAATTAACATTTAAAAAATTAAAAAAGTAATTAATAAGAAAACAAATTTTAAAGTAAGAGGAATAAAAGATGAAGAATAAAGTAGAATTAAGCTCAGAAATTACATGCCCAAAATGTGGGCATAAAGCAGTAGAAACTATGCCAACAGATTCTTGCCAATGGTTTTATGAATGTAAGGGTTGTAAGGAAATTCTCAAACCAATAAATGATGATTGTTGCGTGTATTGTTCTTATGGTACTATACCTTGTCCTCCTATACAATTGGACCCAAAAACGTGTAGTGATAATTGTTGTTAGAATGAAATATGCCCTACTATATATAAGTGTGTTTTTAATCTCAATTTCTGATTGTATAGCACAAGGTTGTCCTGCATGCAGTAATCCTGCCCTGC
Organism: uncultured Weeksellaceae bacterium; assembly: GCA_964452095.1. Lineage (GTDB taxonomy): Bacteria > Bacteroidota > Bacteroidia > Flavobacteriales > BACL11 > DUAL01. The sequence goes on along the minus strand of CAYVKX010000012.1, from coordinate 12,061 downwards.
AAAGTAGTGAAAAACTAGAATTAGGACTAGGGGAACTTCAAAAAGGAAACCTCCGTTTTACCCTTAATATAGTTAATGGAAATGATTATCAAGGAGGGCATGAACACAACAAAGGACTTAATAAAGAAGGGAATTCTATAACAACACCCTTGCACGAACACCATGTAAACTTAGATTTTATCCGAACAGAAATAAGTTTAGAATATACATTTGCAAATAATTGGACTACATGGTTGCGTATCCCTTATGATATAAAAATGCAAAAGGCATCTATCCATTTTATTGAAAGTGCAACTGATGAAGAAAAAGAAGCCATTTTTCGAAATAGAGATATCCATCACCGCACGGAAAACTACAAAGGATTAAGTGATTTCAGGTTGTTAATTGCTCACCGCATAACTTCTATTTTGACAGAAAAAGATAAAATTGACCTTGCTTTTGGAACCTCACTACCCATAGGAACAACAGAAGAAAATCCTTTAACTGCTGGGGAAAATGAAGAAAAACACTTGCATATACAATTCGGAACTGGAACATTCAATCCTTTATTAGAGTTGCATTATGCTGTAAGTATCCTTCCGAAATTATCCTTAGCACTTTTTAGCATCAACAAACTCTCCTTCTATACAAACAAACTTAATTATCAAGGATCTTCCGAAACCACAAGCGGAATAAGTGCTGGTTATCGTATGAATAGTTGGGTAAGCCCTAGAATTACATTTGCTAACTTTTCGCAAACACAAGCGAAATGGAATGGAGCAAATGACCCCAATTCAGGATTAATATCTTACAACATAACAGCCAATTTATCCTTCCGTTTAAACAATGGAATAAGCATTACTCCAGGATGCAGATATCCTCTTTATCAGCAAACTATGGATGGCAATGGTGATGCATTTGAATATGGCTCTACCTATACTTTAAACATATCACATTTAATTAATAACTAAAAACATAAAATTATGAAAACAATTAAAAAAACAATTATTATCGCATTCCTATTTATAGTAGGTAATGCAAGTGCGCAAACTACTCACTACATAGAAGTAGGTGCTAATGGTTTTTCAAAGGACTCCCTATTAGTAGCGGTGAATGACATTGTTGAATTCAGCCTAAACCTGAATACTGCCAATGGAATTCATTATTCTGAAACTTCTTCCGTTCCTAGTGGTGGAAACACTTGGAACTACTCTTTCACTTGTTCTTCTTGTATCTATAGTGTTGTTATAAATGTAGATGGAACTTATTTGCATCATGATTATAATAGTGGTGTAACTGGAGTTATTTATACTGAAACAATTTCTGGAATTGAAAACCTCAATGTCAACAAAGAAATGGATAATAGATTTTTTGATCTTTTAGGAAAAGAAATAAAAGATTTAAATACTTTACCTATTGGAACTTTTTATATCCAAAATGGGGTGAAATACATCAAGCAAAAGTAAGGTGCGTTATCTGATTATTCTTTTACTAAACCTTCCAATTATAGGATTTAGCCAATGTTGTTCACCAGGAAATCCGGTAGGAGGTTCTACCAATATGGGTATTGTACCTGAAAATACTTTACGAACTATTTCCTATTATCGTTATAGTTTCTCTGATACTCGCTATGAAGGTAGTGAAGAAGTAGAAAGCATGATGAATTTGAAACAGGCCGATTTTAGTTTTTTTGGTAGCACTATTAGTTATGGTCTTGCTAAAAAAATAAATATAGAAGCAGAACTAGGATACTTTCTGCACAAAACACAATATTTAGAAACTGTGTTGGGGGAGAAAAGCACAAAAACCACTTCTGGATTGAGTAATCTCGTGATTTCTGTAAAAACACAACTCTATAAACATACAGGTAATGAAATAGAGTTTACGGCATCATTAGGAGGAAAAATACCTTTTTCGCAAGAATATAAAATGGAAGATGATATTCCCTTACCGCTAGATATTCAGCCCTCTACAATGGCTTATGGTTTGGTGGCTCAAACTTTTTTGTATAAAGGATTTATTAAAAGTGGATGGCATTTATTTTTGATTAACCGACTGGAAAAAAATGGTTATAATATAAAATCCTATCGTTATGGAAATGCCTATTACAGTTCATTATTTGCTGCAAAATCTATCAATCAAAATTGGATGGGAATACTGCAATTTAGAGGAGAATACAAGCAAAAAGACAATTGGGGAGAAATAGAAATGCTAACTACTGGAGGTTCTCAATTGTATATTGCCCCTCAAATTAATTATACTATTGCCAAAAAATGGAATCTTTCCGTATTAGGTGACTTCCCTATTTACCGCTACTTGCACGGCAATCAGTTGGCTAATAAATATGCTTATTCTGTTATGTTAGTGAGGGATTTTTAGGAAACTACCTTCCCATACAAATCAAAGTGGTCTGTTTTTTCAATTTTTACATTTGCAAAATCACCCATTCTTATATAAGTGTCTTTTGCTTTTACAAGCACTTCATTATCTACATCAGGAGAATCAAATTCAGTACGCCCAATAAAGTAGTCTCCTTCTTTCCTGTCAAATAGCACTTTAAAAGTCTTTCCTATTTTCTTTTGATTTAACTCCCAAGAAATATGCGTTTGCAAATCCATAATTTCTTCTGCCCTTGCTTTTTTTACCTCATCAGAAATATTATCAACCAAATCAAAAGCAGAAGTATTTTCCTCATGAGAATAGGTAAATACTCCCAATCTATCAAATTTCGTATCCTGCACCCATTGTTTTAATTCTTGAAATCTTTCTTCTGTTTCCCCAGGGTAGCCAACAATTAAAGAAGTACGAATAGCCATATTAGGTACTTTTGTTCTGAAATCTTTTAACAAATCATTTGTCTTTTGATGAGATGTACCTCTTTTCATAGAAGTAAGAATTTCATCATTAATGTGCTGCAAAGGAATATCAATATAATTACACACCTTATCATTATCTCTAATCACATCCAATACATCTTGCGGAAATCCAGTAGGAAAAGCATAATGCAGACGAATCCACTCTATCCCCTCCACTTTAGAAAGTTCAATTAGCAAATCAGCCAACCTTCTATTGTTATAGATATCCAAACCATAAAAAGTTAAATCTTGAGCAATAAGAATCAGTTCCTTAACCCCATTTTTTGCTAAGCTTTTTGCTTCCTTTACTAACTGCTCAATAGGAGTTGATTTATGTTTCCCCCTCATTAAAGGAATAGCGCAAAATGAACAAGGTCTATCACAACCCTCTGCAATTTTTAAATACGCATAGTGCTTAGGAGTGGTAGTCAATCGCTCACCCAATAGTTCATGCTTATAATCAGCACCTAATGCCTTTAACAAAATTGGCAAATCAGTTGTTCCAAAATACTGATCAACATTTTCAATTTCTCTTTCTAAATCTGGCTTATACCTTTCAGATAAACAACCCATAACATAGAGTTTATCAATCTCACCAGCCTCTTTTCTTGCCGCTTGTTCAAGTATCGTATTTATTGATTCCTCTTTAGCATTATCAATAAAACCACAAGTATTAATTACTACAATATTAGCATCATCTTTTTCTGATTCATGCTCAACCTCCATTTTGTTAGCAGCTAGTTGCCCCATCAAAACTTCAGAATCATACACATTTTTAGAGCAACCTAAAGTGATGACATTTATTTTGTTTTTTTTATAACTTTTAGCTCTCATATTTTCAGGAATCAGGAGTCAGAAGACAGAACTCAGTAGATTATTTAATTATTTTTTATTGCTTTTATGTATCCATGGAGCAATTTACTTACTTCCTCAATTTGTTCATTTAAGTTATTTTCAGAACTCAAGTAATTTAAATCATTAGCTAATATTATAAAGTATCTACATTCCTCCAGAGACCCTTGACTAATATTATAAAACCTAAGCTTATCAGCAGCACCTCTTTTCTTATAGCCCTCAGCAATATTTGCAGCAATAGAAACAGCTGCCCTTCTGAACTGAGAAGTTAAACCATAAACCTCAGATTTAGGAAAACTATCAGTATTCTTATAGACTGACAACACAAAAGCATGAGCCTTTTGCCACACTACTACTTCTTTAAATGTTTTACTTTTTTCCATTTTCTTTTCTACTGATTCCTGTATTCTGACTACTGATTTTTGTCTAGTTAAAAAGTGAATCCACAAATTCTTCCTTATTAAACTTCTGCAAATCTTCCATTCCTTCACCAACACCAATATATCTTACAGGAATGTTAAACTGATCAGATATACCAATTACAACTCCGCCTTTGGCAGTTCCATCTAATTTAGTAAGTGCTAAAGAATTCACATCAGTTGCAGCAGTAAATTGTTTGGCTTGTTCAATAGCGTTTTGCCCTGTTGAAGCGTCTAAAACCAACATTACATCATGGGGAGCTTCAGAAATAACTTTCCCCATTACAGTTCTAATTTTACCAAGTTCCCTCATTAAATTCACATTATTATGCAATCTACCTGCAGTATCTATGATTACAACATCTGCATTACTAGCTTTTGCAGACTGAATTGTATCAAAAGCTACAGATGCAGGGTCAGATCCCATATCTTGCTTTACAATTTCAACTCCAACTCTATCAGCCCAAATAACTAATTGATCAACAGCAGCAGCTCTAAATGTATCAGCAGCACCAAGCACTACTTTTTTTCCTTCTTGTTTAAATTGATGTGCTAATTTACCAATAGTAGTTGTTTTTCCAACTCCATTAACACCCACAACCATAATTACATAAGGACCTTCAACTTCAGGAATTTCATTATACGATTGCTCCATTAAAGATGAAATTTCATCTTTCAAAAAACCATTTAATTCTGATGAGTTAATGTATTTATCTTTTTCTACTCTTTCTTCTAACCTTTCGATTATTTTAAGGGTAGTTTCAACTCCAATATCTGAAGTAATTAAAGCTTCCTCAATATCATCAAGTGCTAACTCATCAATAGTTGATTTACCCGCAACTGTTCTGGCTAATTTACCGAAAAAATTATCTTTTGTTTTTTTAAGCCCAGCATCCAATTTAGCTTTTTCTGTTTTTTTAGATGCTTTTTCAACTGGCTTTTCTTCAATTTCAGGAATAACTTCTTCCTCTTCTATTTCTGGTATAGTTTCCTCTACATCTGGAATAGTTTCTTCTACAATCTCTACTTCCTCTTCAATACTTTCCTCCACCTCAGAAGTAACATCTTCATTCTCTTCAACATCAACAGACTCTTCAACTTCTGTTTCTTCCTCTTGGATAATTTCTTCTTCAACCTCAATTTCTTTAGGGAGAACCTCTTGCCCCCCATCAGTTTCCGTTTCTGCAACCTCTACAGTTGGCTTTTCTTCTAATTCCTCTTCAGCTTTAGATAAATCGATATCAGAACCTTCTACTTTTTCTTGTTTTTTTACTAAAGGTTTTTCTTCTTCCTTTTTTAGTAGTTTTTTAATTTTGTCAAATATTCCCATAATTATAAATTTTAATAAATAAAAAAAGCTCCTTTCAAAAATAGAAAGAAGCTTTTAAATTAGCATAAAAAAGTATTATTTTTTAGCTAAAAAATCGTTTACCTTTTCTTTGGGTAGTATTTCTGATTTGAATGAATAACTTCCATTTTCATTTTTCACCATTTTTATTGCTTTCGTAAATGCTTTCGCTCCTTTTTTTTGTAGGGATGCTACTGTTTTCTTTGCCATTTTCTTTTATTTTATTTCTTTATGAACAGTCATTTTCTTCAAGATTGGATTGAATTTTTTCAATTCCATTCTATCTGGAGTGTTCTTTTTATTTTTAGTAGTAATATAACGAGATGTTCCTGGCTTCCCACTTGCTTTATGCTCGGTACACTCTAAAATTACTTGAACTCTATTTCCTTTCTTTGTCATTTTCTTATAATTTATTGGGCTGCAAATTTAATTAAAATAAATAAACTACAAATACTATTTTACCTTTTTAATATCTATAAAAAATAGATCTTCTTTTACGCTAAAATCATGCATATCCATTATGCCTAAACTTTGTTCTTTCCAATCAGAATTTGGGTAAATCCAAAAATCATCTCTTCCTGTATTTACTAGAATTGGCATGTCAAAATTATCAATCGCTTCCCATTTGTACATCAAAGTTATATTTCTTCCACTTTTAATTAATTTGTATTGAAATTCTGGTAAATCTTTATTTTTCAAATATTGATTAAAGAAAACTGAGAAATCTTTTCCGCTTTTTTGGTTGATGTAATCCAAAATATCTTGCCCATCAATTGTTTGATATTTAAAATCATTAGCAATTCCTTTAATAATTTCGAACCATAATTTATCATCCTCAATTAAAGTCCTAAGCGTATGCAACATTAAAGAACCCTTATTATACATATCATTACTCCCTTCTGTGTTCACATGATAAGGACCAATAACCGCCTTATCATTCTGCACTCCTCTTTTCTGATTATTCACATACTTTAGCATAGTATCATAACCATGCATACATTCTACATAAAGCACTTCAGAATAAGTACAAAAACCTTCATGAATCCACATATCAGCAATATCATTTGTAGTAATGGAATTTCCCCACCATTCGTGCCCACTTTCGTGCACAATAATAAAATCGAAATCTAAGCCAGCAATAAATCGTTTACTTCCATGATATCCTGGCAAGTAATCATTTCCATATGCAATAGCGGATTGGTGTTCCATTCCTAAATAAGAAGTTTCTACTAAAGCATAACCATCATCCCAAAAAGGATATTTTCCAAAATAATTTTCAAAACATTGCATCATTGGTTTTACTTGTTCGAAATGTTTTTTGGCTTTTTCCTGATTATAAGAAAGCACATAATAACTCAAATCCAAAGTGTCTTCTCCACTAATATACTCATCAGAAAAATGGACATAATCGCCAATATTTATACTTACTCCATAATTATTGATAGGATAAGAGACAAACCACTCGCTTTGATTGAGCCAACAATCCAAATAATTACTCCAAATTGCAGTATCTTTTCGTAAGTTTCCATTAGCAATTATTTTATTAGGATATTTTGCCGAGCAAGTAATTCGCATACTATCTGGCTCATCCGATTGATGATCTTTACAAGGCCACCAAGTACTTGCTCCTAATCCTTGACAAGAAACTCCAATCCAATCTTTTCCATTTTCATCTTTATCCCAAGAAAAACCACCATCCCAAGGAGGATTTACCGCCTCTTTTGGATAACCACCAAACCAAACTTTTATTTTAGCATTTTCTCCTTTTTTTATTTCTCTTGGAAACTTTACAAAAACCGCATCAAATTCTCTACTAAACTCTAATTCTCCATTTTCAAATTCAATTTTCTGCACTTCCATATTTAATGCTAAATCAATTTGGAATTCAGTGAAATCGGTAGTAGCTAAAAAATATATTTCATTAAAGGAGCGTTCAATAGATCTTTCAGGAATGTCAATGATTAGAAATAAATCATAAAAAGTAACATCATAACAAGTTCTTGAAGGAGTAAGCTCTCCCCTTAAAGAATCTTTTCTTGTAAAATCTTGTGCTGAGGAAAGCAATACACTAAAGAGTAATAATATAGTTGTGATTTTTTTCATAAGAAAAAGCCCAACACAATGATTGGGCTAAAATTTAATAATTTCTTTTATCTACTAAAGGTTATATCGCAATCCGAATCAGCAGGAATAGATAAAACGGAAAAAGACAAATGCAAATCCAAATCACCACTAGTAGCCGACTCAATAGTACCACTTCCTGTAACTTCCACATCAATATTTGTACCTCCCAATTCCTCTATTTCCATTGAAATTGTTTGTTTTTCAATTGTTACATTGCCATCATAATCAATGTCAGCAAACACCTTACTCCCGTTAATATCAATCGAAACTTGATTATCCCCTTCTCCTTCAATTTCTACAGAATCTGGGAACATATCCGCCATTGGAATATCAAAATCGCCAACCAAAGGAATGCTAACTGAAACTGAATCACAATCAGAAACTATTGCCCAATCTCCCTGAGCAATATCATAAGCAAACTCACAACTTCCGTCATTTGAAGTGGCTAGCTCTTGGTAATTCATTGCCGTTTTATCTGTACATCCTTCAATAATCATTTCATCTTTTTTACAAGAAGAAATTGTAACTAAAGTAGCAACTATTGCTACTATCGATATTTTAAATATGTTTTTCATTTTGGTAAAATTTTAGTTATTAAATAAAAAAAGTTGCCATCAAAGATAGCAACTTTTTTAAAAAACTAATTTATTATGAATTAAATTAATGTATTTCCGTTTGCTTTGGCATCAGCCAAAACTGCAGAAATACCTTTTTTATTAATTGTTCTGATAGCATTTGCAGAAACTTTAAGCGTAATCCATTTATCTTCTTCTGAAATGTAAAATTTCTTTGTTTGAAGGTTAGGATAAAACTTTCTTCTTGTTCTGTTTTTAGCGTGAGAAACATTGTTTCCACTCATTACTTTCTTTCCTGTTACTTGACAAATTCTTGACATTTTTTCTTTATTTTTTGGGCTGCAAATATAATTAGTTTTATTCTTATTGAGAAATAATTTTAGTTTTTTATTTCACTTAATAAAAGTAATAATGCTTGATTGGTAGTTTGTACTATTATTTCTTCTCTTTTTCCAACAAATAAAAACCCTTTAACCACTACTTTTTTAGAAGAAGAAACAGCAATAAACACTTGCCCCACTTTTTCTCCATCAGGACCGGCATAACCAGATGTAGCCACTGCATAATCGGTAGAAAACTTTTCTTTTACACCTCTAGCCATTTGTTCAACTACCTTTTTGCTTACAGCAGAAAACTTATTAATATCCTCAGCAGACACTGAGAGTTGATTAATTTTTACTTGATTAGAATAAGCAATAATTCCACCCTCAAAATAATTAGAACTCCCAGAAATGGAAGTCAGATTTTTAGAAATGCTCCCAGCAGTACAGCTTTCTGCTATCGAGAGGGTTTTGTTTTTTGCAATCAACAGTACTGCAATCTCTTTTACAACAGATTGATTGTGAGCAAAGTTGGACATTAAAAAATGTTATTTAATAAGTAAGCGGAGAAGGGACATTTTCCCTTTCATGTGGCTTGATACTCATTACTGGAATATCAGATTGATAGATGATTTCTCTAGCAGCAGTTCCTAATTTGTTGAAAAAAACATCTTCTTGCCTTGTCATAATCAGTATCAAATCAGATTCAAACTTCTTCTCATAATCTAAAATAGATTTTGTCAAACCCTTGCCTTTTGCACTTTCAATTAGTTCAGAAGTACAATCTAAACCAGCATAAGTTATAAAATCAGCAACTTGATTTAAGTTCCTCAATAAATGTTGTTTTTCCTCCTCACTATCTCTTAGTAAAACTGAAACTACCCGAATAGATGCATTCCAATATCTGGCATACTCGATAGCAATAGTTACCTTTTCTTTAGTTTGCTTTTCTAAATCTAGAGGTAAAATAATATTCTCACAACCATCTTTATGGTCTTTTCCTTTTATTGTGATTACCGGGCAATGTGCCAAACGCACTACTCTTTCGGCATTAGAACCAATTACTTTTTTAATCACTCCTTTTGGAGTTCCATTAGTTCCCATTACAATCAAATTAGCATTTACCATTTCTGCAACATCAATTATTTTTTCGTACACACGCCCTTTAGCAACCATAGTCTCTACATGTACGCCATATTTTTCGGCATACTCCTCTCCTAATTGGGCTAATTTATCATTTACTTTTTGCTGTAACTCATGGGTTTTATCATCCAAAAATAAGGATTCAATCATATTTGGATCCTCTATTACTGAGAGTAAAACAATCTCAGATTTTTTGATTTTTGCTAAATTGAAGGCCTGACCAAGTGCAATCATAGATTGGTTGGAAAATCCTGTAGGAATTAAAATTTTACTACTTACTATCGACATAATTTATTATTTTTGATTTTGCAAATTTAATACATTATTTATGAAAGTAATCAAAGATACAGAATTAATACTTACTCCTGAGAAAAAAGTTTATCATTTGAACTTATCAGAAGAGGAAATAGCAAAGGATATTATAATTGTGGGCGACAAGGCAAGAGTAGGGCAAATCTCCCAACATTTTGACACGATAGAACATAAAGTTGAAAACAGAGAATTTGTTACCCATACTGGCAATTTTAAAGAGAAAAGGATTACTGCTCTTTCTACAGGGATTGGCACAGATAATATTGATATTGTGATAAACGAACTAGATGCAATTGTAAATATTGATTTTGAAACAAGAACAATTAATAAAGAAAAGAAATCACTAAATATTATTCGATTAGGAACTTCTGGGGCTTTGCAAAAAGATGTTGAAGTTGATAGTTTTTTGATGGCAACTCACGGACTTGGATTTGATGGATTGGCACACTTCTACAAGTCAGAAAATATAATAGAGAAAGAAATGAGTGATGCATTTTCTACTCATAGTAATTGGGCAAAAAATTTAGCCAACCCTTATATAGTAAAAGCAAGTGAGCAACTATTAGAAAAGTTTACAGGATTTACTAGTGGGATTACAGCTACTGCTTCTGGGTTTTATGCCCCACAAGGCAGAGAGCTGAGAATTACTCCAGCTATTGAAAATTTGCACGAAAAGATGAATACATTTGAATTTGAAGGAAACAGAATAACTAATTTTGAGATGGAAACTTCTGCACTTTATTTTCTTGGAAAAGCATTAGGACATAACACCCTTACTATTTGTGCAATTATCGGCAACAGAATTAGCAAAACACACAGCAAAGATTACAAAAAAACTGTGGATAGGTTGATTGAGAAAGTTCTAAAAACAGTTTAATGTGGACTGTAATTCAGTGAACTATTTCTGAATTCTGTATTACGACCACTATTTAAGAAATCCTACTCCAGCCTATTCTCTCTTTCGCATAGGGACAGTAAGCTCTCACAATATTGATATTTTCTGCTTTTTCTAAATTCTCATCATCTTTTAATAAAACGATTGCCTCTTTTCTTGCAAACTCTAATATTTTTCCATCTTTAATAATATCTGCAATTTTAAAATTGAGCACCCCGCTTTGTTTGGTTCCCATCATATCCCCAGGACCTCTTAATTTCAAATCAACTTCTGCAATTTTAAAGCCATCATTAGTGCTTGCCAAAGTTTCTAAACGCAATCTTCCCTCTTTGCTGATTTTATGTCCACTTAGCAAAATACAATAAGATTGCTCTGCCCCCCTGCCTACTCTTCCTCTTAATTGATGTAGTTGAGAAAGTCCGAATCGCTCGGCACTTTCAATGAGCATTACGGTTGCATTTGGCACATCTACTCCAACTTCTATTACGGTAGTTGCTACCATAATATTAGTTGTTCCATCTACAAAGCGTTTCATTTCATACGCTTTATCTTCCGCCTTCATTTGTCCGTGCACTACACTTACCTGATATTCTGGCATTGGAAATTCTGCTGAAATAGCTTTATATCCATCCATCAAATCTTTATAATCTAACTTTTCACTCTCTTGAATAAGAGGATATACAATATAAATTTGTCTGCCCAAAGCGATTTGTTCTCCCATAAATTGATTTACTCTAAGACGACTACTATCTGATCGCCAAAGGGTTTTTATTTCCTTTCTTCCAGGAGGTAATTCATCAATAATAGAAACATCCAAATCGCCATAAAGCGTCATAGAAAGAGTTCTTGGAATTGGGGTAGCAGTCATCACTAAAATATGTGGAGGAGTTGTATTTTTCTTCCAGAGTTTTGCCCTTTGCGCTACACCAAATCTGTGCTGCTCATCAATTACCACAAATCCTAAATTTTTGAAAACAACTTTATCCTCCAAAAGTGCGTGCGTTCCAATCAAAATATCAATCTCTCCATTTTCTAATTCTTCATGTAATTGTTTGCGTTCTTTCGTTTTTGATGAACCAGTGAGAATTGCTATTTTTAAGTTCAATTCTTTTAATTCTTTAGATATATTTTGAAAGTGCTGTCTTGCTAAAATTTCAGTTGGTGCCATCATACACGCCTGAAAATTGTTATCCACCGCCATCAGCATTGATAGAAGTGCGACCAAAGTTTTTCCAC
>CAYVKX010000011.1:0-31929 GCA_964452095.1 uncultured Weeksellaceae bacterium | reverse complement strand
TAAAGGAGTTTACATGCTAGAGATAGAAACTAATAGTGGAGTGGTGAACAAAAAACTTATCTTGCAATAAGTTTAAAGTGACTAGGCACTAATGAAAAGCAACTAGTTTAACAGATTAAAAGGAGCAGATTTTCTGCTCCTTTTTTGCTAAAAACTTAAGAAAGTTCAGTTAAAATCCACTGTTGCACGCCACCTATCAAACTCATGGCATTTTCAACCCTTTGTTTTTTGAGCATACTTACAATGGCTTTACTTTTTGCTCCATATTGACAAAATACAATAGTAGGAATTTCAAAATTTATGGTATCTATTTTTTGCATAAAATCACCCATTGGTATAATGTGGGCTTCTTTCATCTTATAATCATCTCTTTCGTATTCTTCTCGAATATCAATAAGATTAAAATGCCTTTTTGATGCAATCCATTGCTTTAGTTGCTCTACATCTATTTCATTACCCTGAGGTAATTCACAGGAAAAATCATAATTCCCCAACTCATTAATCTCAACATTCAATTTTGCAAAAGAAATAATTTGCTGTTTGTTTGTCATGCTATTATAAGTGAGTAACTTTCCATTTAGCACATCTCCAATTCCTAAAATAATTTTCAATACTTCTGTAGCTTGAAAAGTACCAATTAATGAAGGAAGAACACCAATAACACCAACCTCAGAACAAGTAGGAATATCTCCATCTTGTGGAGGATGAGGATATAGGCATCTATATGTTGGACCATCAGAATAATTAAAAACCGATACTTGCCCAGAAAATTTGTGCAAAGCACCATATACAAATGGTTTATCCGCAATTACACAAACATCATTTATTAAATATCTTGCAGAAAAATTATCGGTACAATCTACCACAACATCATATTTTTCAACTAATTCTAAAGCAATATTTTTATCCAAATCAAATGGATAATCATTAAAATTTATTTCTGTATTTTGAGGTGAAAGAGATGAAATTGCAGTTGTAGATTTTTGCTTTCCAATATCTTTTGTTGTATATAATACTTGCCTTTGTAAGTTGCTTATATCAATAATATCTGCATCCATTACTCCAATAGTTCCAACTCCAGCAGCCGATAAGTATTGCAAAACCGGACAGCCCAATCCACCAGCACCAACAACTAAAACTTTTGCGTTTTTAAGCTTTTGTTGTCCTTTTTCGCCAATTTCTTTTAATCGAAAATGCCTATCATATCTTGATTTTTCTTGTTTGTTAAACATTTTGCAAATTTAGAATAAATAGTGTTATGAAAATAATACAAAGATTGATTGTGAGTAATTTAGATTTGGGATATTAGAGAAGCTCCAAAATAGACTCAACTTTTGGTAGCTGATGTGCTATAAAACCTTCAGCAAACTCACAATTGGATTGCCTGCCTAAATCTTTAGCCCTATAAGTTACGCTATCTAAAAAACCTTGTGAAGAAATAATAGTTTCACTTTCTTTACTTTCAGGATTAAAAAACTGAGTAGCATAAGCTTTTACAGCTTCTAACTTTCCTTTCATTTCTGATGAAATATCCACAACTACATCAGGAGTAAGATCATTAAACTGAATGTAATGATAAATTGCTTTTGGTCTCCAAGTTTCTTGTCCTGTCTCAATCTTTTCTAAACCAGCTAAAAAACAAGCATCAACAGTAATTTGTGATGCTCTAGGATGGTCAGGGTGTCTATCAGAAACAGCATTCGTGATAACAATTTCAGGTTGGTATTTTCTAATCTTTTCAATTAAAGCCAGTTTATGCTCTTCATCATCCTTAAAAAAACCATCTTTAAAATTCATGTTTTCACGAATAGCGACTCCCATAATATCGGTAGCCTTTTTAGTTTCAGCAGTTCTGGTTTCAGCAGTACCTCTTGTTCCTAGCTCTCCCCTAGTCAAATCAATAATTCCTACTTTCTTACCAGCTTTAACTTCCTTAATTACAGTACCACCACAACCAAGCTCCACATCATCAGGATGAGCTCCAAAAACTAAAATATCTAATTTCATTAGTAGTGTTTTTTATATTTGATTTTTGCAATAATTGCCGTTACAACCATCAATGCAAATAAATAATATACAAATGTTGGAATTGGCATAGGATCACCAGCTGCATAAGAATGCAACCCAGATAGGTAATAATTTACTCCAAAATAAGTCATTATGATTGTCCAAATAGCAAACATAGAAACCATATTAAAAGTAAATTTACTTTTAAGTGCAGGGATAAATCGCATGTGTAAAACAAAAGTATAAATCAATACACTTACCAAAGCCCAAGTCTCTTTCGGGTCCCAACCCCAATATCTACCCCAAGATTCATTTGCCCATACTCCACCCAAAAAAGTTCCAACTGTAAGTAAAAACAAGCCTACTTCCAAAGATTTTTCGTTTATAATTGTTAGCTCAGCAAGTGTATTTTTTAGTTTTTGTTTATTTTCAGAATTAGTAAAAACAATAAGCCAAAGAGCAATTAAACCAAGGATTGCCCCTAGCACCAAGAAACCATAAGAAGCAGTAATAATTGCTACATGAATCATTAACCAATATGACTTTAAAACAGGTACTAAATTCGTAATTTCAGGATCAAGCCAATTAAGATGTGCAACCATCAACAATAAACCAGAAACTACTGCTGTAGCCGCCAAAGTTAGCACTGATCTTTTTGTATAAATAATACCCGAAAGGATAGTTGCCCAAGCAATATAAATCATTGATTCATAACCATTACTCCAAGGAGCATGTCCTGAAATATACCACCTTACCCCTAAACCAATTGTATGAATTACAAACCCAGATATTACTAACCATTTAAGAATTGAAATAACAACCGACACCCACTTTTGCTCTTTAAATAATTGAACAATTACAAAAGAAATAAGTAATAACCCTAAAATAAAATAATATAAAAAGAGCTTAGAAAACAAACCTAATCTATTAGATGTAATCTCTAAATCAATTTTTAATTTCTCAGGCAAAACTTCAGCACCATATCTTGCTTGAAATTTATGAATATAGCTTACAATACTATCAGCAGTTGACCAATTATTATTTTCTACCCCATCTTTAATTCCTCTAAAATACATAGGCATTATATTGGCAACAAAAAGTGAGTCATTAGAAGAAAACTCAGCAACTGAAGTATAAGGAAGCCAAGTATTATTGGAATCATTAGGCAAAGGGAATAACCTAAAAATACCACCACTAAAAATAGCAAAACAAACATTTACTCTTTCATCAACTTTAATTACATCTTTATCGAATTGCCCTCTATCTTTTGGCAACTTCTCATAAGCTTCTTCTACATCATTTGTCAATAAATAATGTCCATTCTCTCCAAAAAAGTCATTAAACGAAACACTAATATGTTTTGACTTTGTATCAGAATTATTTAATAGTTCTCTTAGCTTTTGATGACTAACTTTAATCATTGCTTCTTTACTCCAAGAGATAGGATCATGCATCATACCAATAATCACTTGAGTAGCTGATTGATTATTAAAATTATCCTTCCCATAAATCTTCCTGAGATACTCTGAAGTTAGCGTATGAACTGGTTTTAATCTTCCCCCATTATCCTGCACTACCAAAGCATCAAAATTTGCAATATGATTTTCATCAATTACATCAGTTGCAAAAGCAGAAGTGGATAAAAATAATGGCAATAAAACAACCGCACTTAATTTCTTTAATTTTTGAGTTAAAGAATTGTACCTTGTCTTTTTAGAAAAGAACACAAGAACAAAACCTAGAGTTAACAAAAAGTAACCTATATAAGTAATTAGTGTACCCCACCAATCATGATTTACTGATAGGATTGTTCCTTTTTCATCTTTATCATAAGAGGATTGAAATAATCTGAAACCACCATATTGCAATACATTATTCATAAATATTCTATGATCCTCTTCCTTTTCACCATCCAAAATACTTACTTCTGCTGCATATGAACTTGGACTCATTGAACCTGCATATCTATCTAATTGAAAATCTCTCAACTTTACTCTAAATGGAGTAGTATAATATTTAGAGCCATATGAAAGCTTGAAATTCAAATTATCTATTGCAAAAACCTCATCACCTCCAGCATATCCCTTACCTCCATAAAGCGTAACTAAATGTTCCTTACCATTAGCCATTACTTTAACTATAAGCGCATCCTCTGCTCCATCAACCATAACATTTGAAGTAGAAATAGGGATTTGTTTTGCATTATCTAAAACATCTTTTAAAACAAAGTTAAGTCCGTTAGCAGTATGCAGAATTCTTTTAGCAAGATTAAAATTAGTTAAAGAGTCAATTTCAGCAGCTTCTCTAGTATCCATACTCATTGTAGAAACACTATAAGGAGAATTACAACTTATACCATCTTCAGATGAAGAGATATTAACAGCCCCTTTCAAAGGAGAATTAAAAGTAAAAACTTCTCCTTTAATTATTCTTTGTTCTTTATCTGATAGAAACTCATCTTGCATGCCATTTTCACCAGGAACAATAAGGTGTAACATTTTCTTTCCATCCTTAACTCCTACAAACAATGAATCCTTAACATTAGGTAAAAACTCTACTGATTTAATCTCAATGTCATTATCCTTAAAATCAACATCTACACTAAAACAATTAGAAGTAATTCCTGATAAATATAATTTCTTATCATATTTATATTGATGTTCTTTATCGTCAATATGAACCTGTAAAAAAGCATCATCAGAAATAAAGAGATTTGTTGCATCCCCCTCTCTAATATGCATCATACCTTCATAGGAAATATACCTAGTAATACCTGCACCAATTAATATTAAAATAAAAGCAAGATGAAAAGTTAAAGATGCTATTTTCTCTAATCTGAAAAGCTTAAATTTTATTACATTTATAATCAGATTATATGCAAGTAAAATTAAAATACTTTCAAACCACCAAGCACTAAAAACTAGTGCTTTTGCAGTAGCTCTACCAAAATCGTTTTCAATAAAAGTAGCATAACCAATTGCAAAAGCAAAAAGCAAGATTAAAATGCTCATCAATTTCATTGAAGAAAGAAACTTTATTAGTCGATTTATCATTTGCTTGAATTAGTTGGCAAAATTATAATTTTGTTTGCTTAAAGAAGTATTTTCGCATCAAAAGAATGAAGAAAATTATAATTATAGGAACAGGCAATGTAGCACATCATTTGGGAGTGGCGTTAAAAAATGCTGAACACCAGATAGATTGCGTGATTGGCAGAACCGAAAAAAACGCAAAAGTTTTAGCCGAAAAATTAGATGCTAATTTTAGTACAGAGATCTGCAATGCAAAAGATGCAGATTTAGTAATAATTGCTGTAAATGATGATGCAATCTTGGAAGTTTCTTTACAAATTAAAGGTATTCCTTTTGCTCATACTTCAGGGAGTGTGAGTTTAGAAAATGGTGGAGTATTTTATCCTTTGCAAACTTTTAGTAAAGCTGTGGATGTAGATGTGAAAAATGCTCCTTTTTGTATTTCTGCTACCGATAAAAATTTGGAAAAAAGTTTATTCGAACTTGCAGAAACTATTTCCGAGAAAGTATATTGTGTTGATAATAAGCAAAGACAAATTTTGCATTTAGCAGCAGTTTTTTCCTGTAATTTTTCCAACAAAATGTATGCGATAGCAGAGGAAATTCTAAACGATAATAACTTAGATTTTGAGATGCTTAAACCATTGATTATAGAAACAGCTAATAAGATAAAATCGGATTTTCCTAAAAATTTGCAGACTGGCCCTGCAATTAGAGGAGATGAAAAAACAATTCAAAATCATTTGAGTTTAATTGAAGATGAAAAAATAAAAGAATTATACCAAAAAATAAGTGAATCAATTATTAAAACTCATGAGTAAATTTTTAGCTTTTATAAAACTTATCAGATTTAAAAATCTATTGATTGTTGCACTTATTCAACTATTAATAAAATACGCATTAATAAATATTTATTTAGAAACTTTTGCACTTAATAATTCTCTGTTTGGGATATATTTAATTGCCTTAGTTTTGGTTGTGGCTGGCGGTTATATTATTAATGACATTTATGATGTTGAGACTGACAAAATCAACAAGGAAGAAAAACGAATAATTGGAAAAGAAATATCCACCTCAGCTGCATTTAAAGGATATTATTTACTAAATATACTAGGAATTATCTCAGGATTTTATGTAGCTTTTGAAATAGGGAAAATTACTTTTGGAATTATATTTATCTTCTTTTCTTTTAGTTTATGGCGTTACTCAAAACAGTACAAAACATCTTTTTTAATTGGGAATCTGCAAGTTGCTTTTTTAACTGCATTTAGCATTTTCAACCTTGCTTTATTCGATTTAGTTCCTATTGGAAATAGTGAGGCAGGATTCAAGATGATATTCCAAATCATCTTGTTTTACTCTGCTTTTTCTTTTACAACCACCTTAGTAAGAGAGCTTATAAAAGATGTTGAGGATATGGAAGGAGATAAAAAAACAAATGCTAAAACTGCTGCTATTACTTTTGGTTTGCAAAAATCAAAATGGATAGCAATGATACTTATCTTAATTACAATATTCGGAATTGGGTGCTTTCAATATTTTCAGTATAGTGTGGTTAATAGTACTTTTGATGTTGAACTAATGTTTTGGGGAGCAGATACAACAGCTATTTTTTATACTGCCTTTATACAGTTATTTTTATTTTTCCTAATATTTAAAACTCAAAAAGCGGAAACAAAAAATGACTTTCATATTTTAAGTTCAGTAATTAAAATCATCATGCTATTTGGGATATTATCAATTCCATTATTTACATTTTCCCATACAGTTTGATGTTAGCAAAGCAACTAAAAAAATACAATATTATTCTTGGGTCAGCATCTCCAAGAAGAAAGAAACTACTTACAGATATTGGGTTAAAATTTACGATAAAAACTACCGAAAAGGAAGAAAACTATCCTATTAATTTTCCTCATATTGAAATTGCAGAATTTTTAGCTAAACAAAAATCTGATTTCCTTTCAGATGATTTGAAAAATGACGATTTACTCATTACTGCTGATACAATTGTAAGTCAAGATGGGAAGATTCTTCACAAACCAAAAGACAAAAAAGATGCTAAAAAAATTCTCACCAAATTATCAGGCAATAGCCATAAAGTAATTACAGCTGTTTGTATTAAAACTACTAAAAAAACAGTTATTTTTTCAACTGTAACAAAAGTTTTTTTCAATATATTATCAGATGAGGAGATGGATTTTTACATCACTAATTTCAACCCCCTTGATAAGGCGGGAGCTTATGGAATTCAAGAATGGATTGGATTGATTGGAATTGAAAAAATTGAAGGATCGTATTATAATGTAGTAGGTTTGCCCATTGCAAAATTATATCATAAACTTATACAATTTGTGTGATTGTAGTATTTTCCCATCTACATTTTGTATTTTTGGCAACCAAAAAAGTAACATCATGAAAAATAATAGTAGGTTTTCACTGATTATATTCCTTTTAGGATTAGCTGTTTTACAATCCTGTATTCCTATGCGAAAGGTAGTGTATATGCGAAATAATCCAATTACTGATAAAGAAATAACAACCACTCCACCAGTTCATCATTTAGAAATTGGAGATGTATTGTTTGTAAGAGTTCTAAGTATGAATGATAAATCTTATGAGTTTTTTAATGTAGAAACCAATACAAACTCTTCTGTAAATAACACATCCATGGCAAGTTTGTACTTGAATGGCTCAACAATAAATAGTTCTGGAATAATTGAAATTCCTATAATAGGAAAAATTTATCTATTAGGACAAGATTTGGAGCAAGCCAAAAACTCCATACAAAAAGAAGTAGATGAATATTTGAAAGATGCTATAGTAATTGTTAAATTGGCTAATTTTGAAGTTACTATATTAGGAGAGGTAAATAATGCAGGAACTTTCCCAGTGTTTAAGGAAAGTGTAACTATTTTTGAAGCAATTTCAATGGCTGGAGATTTGTCGGATTATGCTAATCGGCAAAAGGTAAAAATTATTAGAACTCATAATAATAAGAAAAAGATTTACGCAATTGATTTGACCAATCAGCAATTATTATTGTCCGATTTTTACTACCTCAGAAATAACGATATGATATATGTAGAACCTTTAAAATATAGAACATTCCGCAAATCTCAATCCCAATTATTACTATCAGCACTTACCACATTTGCAGTACTGTTTAATGTTTATTTAAAATTCTCTGAATAAAAATGACTGAACCTCAAGACACAACTCCTCAGCAAGAAGAAACAATTGATGTAAAAGAAATTATTTTAAAGTATTCTCATTATTGGTACTACTTTATTATCTCAGTTATGTTTTGTCTTTTTATTGCCTTTTTGTACAACAGATATTCCAAACCTATTTATAGTGTTTCCTCTACAATACTTATTCGTGATGATAGTAATTCGCAATTAGGGGCCGAAAACTTATTGGAAGGATTAGAAATTTTTAGTGGGAAAACGAATCTAAAAAACGAAATAGCACTGCTAAACTCTTACTCAATAACCAAGCAAGTGGTAGAAGATTTGAATTTTGGAATAAGCTATTTTACCCATGGAGCAATACAAACTTCTCTGTTATATGATAATATCCCATTTTTAGTTTCGGTTGACTCCACTCACCTTCAGCTTACTAATATAGAATTTTTTATTAACATCTTAAACGATAAGGAATATGAACTAAGCATAAATACTAGTGATAAATATGCTTATAATCTAATTTCTGAAAAATTTGAAAAAAAACAGAAAGCTGATATAGATATTGAAAATACTTATCAGTTTGGAGAAGCTGTAGAAACAGATTTTTTCTGTTTTATCGTTACTAAGAATACCAATTTTATTTTTAATGACTCTGAGAATAGTAAAGATTTTTCCTTTGTACTACACGATATAACCACACTACTTGATAAATATGTTAGAAGCACTTCTATTACCCCTATTAATAAAGATGCATCTGTGCTAAAACTGAATATTAAAGGAAACTCTCCTTCCAAAAACATCTCCTATCTAAATAAACTTACAACAGCATATATCAATAATGGACTAGATGAAAAAAACAGAATGGCAACTAATACTGTTGAGTTTATTGAAAGTCAATTAATAAATGTAAGCGATTCTTTAAGTTTGATTGAAATAAGTTTGGAAAAGTTTAAATCAAAAAATCCGAATTTGGCTGTAACTTATAAAGAATTTGGAGCTTTTTATCAAATTCAGAAATTATATAATGAGTTATCTGTTTTAGAAACGCACCATAAATATTATGAATCTTTATTAGTGTATGTACAAAAAAGCGAGAATAATGATAAGATTGTAGCACCATCCTCAATAGGGATTAATGATCCTTTATTAAATAGTTTAATTAGTAATTTATCTAAATTATATGCTGAACAAAAAGAGTTAGAACTTACTACTCAACAAAAAAATCCAAGACTCATTTCAGTAGAATCTCAAATTACACATCAGAAAAATACATTAATTGAAAATATAAAAAATATTATAGCTTCTAGTCAGATAAGTAAATTTGACTTGAAAAACAGAGTGAAAAGTTTTGAAACAGAAATAGAATCTTTACCAAAATCAGAAAGGGATTTTGTGAATTTGCAAAGAAAATTTACTTTAAGCGAGAATATATACAAGTATTTACTGGAGAAAAAAGAGGAAGCTAAAATTGCAAAAGCAGGAAATGTAGCAGACCATAAAGTAATTGATTATGCTAGATTAGATAGCAAACTCCCAGTTTCACCAAAAAAAGGACTATCCTATTTTATTGCTTTAATTTTGGGTTTTGGAATTCCTATTATTATTATTTCTTTAAGAGATTTTTTCAATGATACTATTAGAAGCAAAAAAGACCTTACATCTTTTACAAAAATCCCAATTCTTGGTGTAATAGGGCATAGCGATAAGCCAACTAATTTAGTGGTTTTGAAAAATCCGAAATCAGCTTTGTCAGAATCTTTTCGTGCAATTAGGACCAATATACAATATTTGGCTGCAGAAAAAGAATCCAAGATTATTGCAATTTCCTCATCAATTGGAGGGGAGGGAAAAACTTTTTGCGCTATTAATTTAGCATCTGTTTTTGCACTATCTGGGCATAAAACTATTTTAATTGGAGCTGATTTAAGAAAACCAAAATTGCATGAAGATTTTAATATAGAAGAAAAAAACGGGTTAAGTAATTACTTGATAAATAAAAGCTCTCATACTGAAATAATTCAGAAAGATGAAATGGAAAATTTGGACATTATTTCGTCTGGACCTACCCCTCCTAATCCTGCAGAATTACTTGATAACCCTAGGATGGGAAAGCTGATACAGCAGTTACAAAAGGAATATACTTTCATTATTATTGATACTCCACCAATTGGACTAGTTACGGATGGTGTGAGCTTAATGAAATATGCGGATATTAATTTGTATGTAGTTAGGCATATGTATTCTAAGAAAAAAATGCTTTCGGTGGCTAATACTTTATATGAAGCTAATAGGGTGAGTAATTTGAATATTATTATTAACGATTACGAATACAATCGTTCAGTTTATGGCTATGGGTATGGGTACGGTTATAGTTATGGGTATGATTCTAGTGGCTATGGCTATTATGAGGAGGATGAAAAATCCTAATTACACCACTAATTATTCCAATATTTTGTAAGAAAATCCTTTTAATTTTAGCAGTTTTGCAAAAAATTAAAAGAGCATGAGTAAGAAGAAATCAAACCCAGCAAATAGCATACAAGATTTACAATTTTTTGGAGAGTTTGGAGGAGTAAACCCTTCAATAGCTGACTCTTCTACTTTCACTTATTTAGCAGGTAAAACTATGGGTGATGTTTTTGAAGGAACCCGTGAAGGTTGTTATTTATATTCTCGTCATACCAATCCATCTACATCTTACTTAGGACAAGCACTTGCAGGAATGGAGTACATGAAAGGTGCAATCCTTTCAGCTTCTGGGATGGGAGCTATAACTACTACTCTTTTACAGCTTTGCAGTGCTGGTGATGAAATTGTAAGTAGCCGAACTATTTATGGTGGTACTTATGCTTTTATGAAAAATTACTTACCAAAGTTTAACATCAAAACGACCTTTGTAAATACAACAGATTTAGCGCAAATTGAGAAAGCAATTACAGAAAAAACTAAAGTAATTTATTGTGAAACAATGAGTAATCCTTTATTGGAAGTTTCGGATATAAATGCAATTTCAGAAGTAGCAAAAAAGCATGGAATTAAGTTAGTAGTTGATAATACTTTTACTCCACTTATATTCTCCCCTGCAAAGATGGGAGCTGATGTTGTGGTTCATTCTCTTACAAAATTTATTAATGGTACTTCTGATACGGTTGGAGGTGTTGTTTGTTCTAATGAAGAGTTTATTGGAGAAATGATAGATGTAAATTCTGGAAGTGCTATGCTACTTGGTCCTGTAATGGATTCTATGCGTGCTGCAAGTATCCTTAAAAACATTCGTACGCTTCATTTAAGAATGAAAAAACATTCTGAAAATGCACAATATTTAGCTGAAAAATTCCAAAAAGATGGGCTAAGAGTAATCTACCCAGGGCTTGAGAATCATCCTCAGCATAAAATGATGAAAGAGAATATGAATGATGGATTTGGATTTGGCGGAATGTTTGTTATTGACACTAAAACTAAGGATAAAGCAAATGAACTTATGGAAGAAATGCAAAATAATAATTTGGGTTATTTGGCGGTAAGTCTAGGGTTTTATAAAACATTATTCTCTGCTCCAGGACTTTCAACTTCTTCTGAAATACCAGAAGAGGAAAGAGATGCAATGGGACTTTCTGATGGCTTAGTTCGTATCTCAATTGGGCTTGATAACGATATTGAAAGAACTTACAATACTATGGTTGACTGTATGAAAAAGGTTGGAGTACTTTAAAGATAATGTGCTAAATTGAAAATGTGAAAATGTAACAATTAAAAATCTTGCTACATTCATCCATTAAACAATTGTTACATTAATCTTTTTATCTTTACCACTTTATTTTATTAGTGGCTAGTCACTAAAAACTTATTTCATGACAGATAAAAAAACACCCTACTTTTTCGCATTACTTCCAATTTTAGTTTTAATTGGACTTTTAGCATATAATGTTTTCCTTTATGGAGACAATTCACTTGGAGGAGCAAATCAATTAGCTTTACTTTTTGCTGCAGCAACAGCATCAATAGTAGGAATCAAGTTTGGAGCTAAATGGAAAACAATTATTGAAGGGGTAAGTAAAAGTATTTCTAGCACTACTCCTTCTCTAATCATTTTATTATTAATTGGAGCCCTTGCAGGAACTTGGCTTTTGAGTGGAATTGTACCTGCAATGATTTATTACGGATTGCAAATTTTAAGCCCTGAAATATTTTTATTTGCAACAGCAATAATCACGGCTATCGTATCGCTTGCAACAGGAAGTTCATGGAGTACAATAGCAACCATTGGTATTGCGCTTTTAGGAATAGGGCAAGCTCTCGGATTGTCAACAGGGTTAATTGGAGGAGCAATTATTTCAGGAGCATATTTTGGTGATAAAATGTCACCTTTATCAGACACGACAAACCTAGCCCCAGCAATGGCAGGGACAGATTTATTTACTCATATAAAGTACATGATGTACACAACAATTCCATCATTTACTATAACACTTGTTATTTTTTTAGTAATCGGATTTACTTTTGAAACTTCAGGGGCACAAGATATAAACGGACTATTATCAGCAATATCAAATTCGTTTAATATTTGTGCATGGCTCTTTTTAGTGCCAGTTTTGGTTATTGCCCTCATTATTAAAAAAATACCAGCAATTCCAGCACTTTTAGCAGGTACGCTTTTGGGAGGAATATTTGCAATAATTTTTCAGCCAGAAGTAGTAATATCTATCACAAATGCTGATTCATTAAACATCAGTTCTGCATACATGGCTGTTATTAACGCAATGGGGAGTGATATTTCAATTACTACTGAGAATGTAATGATAAACAAATTACTCTCTACAAGTGGAATGGCAGGAATGTTAAATACCATCTGGCTAATTATTTGCGCTATGATTTTTGGAGGTGCAATGGAAGCTACTGGACTTTTGAAAAGAGTGGCAGAACCAATAATTAGATATGCTGAAAGTACAGGAAGTTTGATTGCAACTACTGCAGGAACTTGTGTGTTTTTCAATATCACTGCTTCCGATCAATATTTAGCTATTGTAGTTCCTGGGCGAATGTTTGCGGATACTTACAAAGAAAAAGGATTAGCTCCTGAAAACTTATCTCGTACTCTTGAAGATTCAGGAACAGTAACCTCTGTTTTAGTTCCTTGGAATACTTGTGGAGCTACACAATCGGCAGTATTGGGTGTAGCTACTTTTGCATATTTACCTTATTGTTTCTTCAACTTAATTTCCCCTTTAATGACAATTGCATATGGATATTTTGGAATTAAAATTAAGAAACTAACGAAATAAATAATTTTTTCAAAAAAAGCTATCAAAAAGTTTTGCGATTAATAATTTTATGTATCTTTGTATCTAAATAAGTAGATATAACGATATGAAAATCAAAACTATTTTAAATATAGAATTACTAGAGAAACAAGCAAAAATCTTGCGTGCAATTTCTCATCCAGTTCGTATAGCTTTGCTTGATCTTTTGCAAGAAAAAAAGGAATTATCAGTAAAAGAAATTCATGAAAGTTTGAATTTAAAGCAGGCAGAAACCTCTCATCATTTAGGGATCTTAAGAGATAAAGGAATACTTAATGCGAAAAGAGAAGGGAAATCAATTCTATATAGTTTAAAAATCGAGAAATTATCTCAAATAATTAATTGTATAAATAATTGTAATTTATAATGAGAAAAGGTACTAAACTTTACAGTATTATCAAGGGGAAATGCCCTTATTGTCATGAAGGAGAATTTTTTCTTTCTCATTCTTATATGTTAAAAACAATGGGAGATATTTATGAGAAATGTAAAGTTTGTGGAGGAATATTTGTGCCAGAGACGGGCTTCTATTTTGGGGCACTTTATGTTTCTTATGCTTTAGGGGTGGCGTTTATGGTTTCTGTAATTGTAGCTTTTAATGTGCTTGGTATTGAACTTGAATTATTTGCTAAAATTGCTACAGTTTCAGTACTGTGGCTTTTGTTATCGCCAAAAATGCATGCACTTTCGAAAATAATTTTGGCAAACTTTTTTATGAAATACAAACAGAATATTAATTTTAAAAACAAATAAAAATGGTAAAACAATTGAACATGGAATCTTTTAAGAATAGAGTTCATAATTTTGAAGCAAACAAAAATGTGTGGAAATTTGAAGGCGATAAACCTTGTATAATCGACTTTTATGCGGATTGGTGTCAGCCGTGCAAAATGTTAGCTCCAATTTTGGAAGAAATATCTACTGAATATGATGGGAAAGTGGATGTTTATAAAGTAAACACGGAGGTAGAACAAGATTTGTCTACAGCATTTGGGATTAGAAGTATTCCATCAATGTTATTTGTCCCAATGAATGATAAGCCACAAATATCAGCAGGGCTTTTAGATAAAAATGCATTGGGAAATGTGATTAAGGATGTACTAAAAGTAAGTTAAGATGTCATTTCTAAAGAAATTATTTGGAATAAAATCTGTTGACTATAATGCTTTAATAAAAAAAGGTGCTATTATTGTTGATGTAAGAACTCCAATGGAATACAAGTATGGGAAGATTGAAAAATCAAAAAATATCCCATTGGATAGTTTGTCCTCAAAAATTAAAAAAATGAAGCAAAGAAATCAAGTAGTTATTTTTTGTTGTGCTTCAGGTGCTAGAAGTGGGCAAGCGTGCAGAATGGCAAAACAAAAAGGAATAGACGCTTACAATGGCGGAGGGTGGAGAGGCTTAAAAAGAAGAATAAATTGAACAAAAATAAAAGGTTAATGATAATAACAATTGGTGTAATTATTGGAGGTATTGCGGGCTATGCGTATTGGAAATATATTGGTTGTGCTTCAGGAAATTGTGCAATAACTACTGTTTGGTACAAAAGCACATTGTACGGTATGTTGATGGGAGGATTATTAGCCGATATTTTAAAAGACTATATTAAATGATGATAAAGAGAAAAGAAAGTAACTAGTGAAGTAGGGACTAGTTACTAGCAAAAAACTAATAACAATCAAAAAATAGTTGTCATATCGAACCTTGAGTGAGATATCTCGTTTTTGAACTATTTTTCTAATAACCAAAAAAATGAAAACAAAAAATTTAGTAGTATTAGCATTGAGTATTGTGCTTTTTTCTTGCACAGAAAATAGTACAAGCAAAGCACAAGTAATTGAAAATGTAAAAGCCGAGAAGTTTAAAGAATTAATGCAAACAAATGAGAATGAAATCTTGATTGATGTGCGTACTCCAGGTGAAACTGCAAGTGGGCATTTGCAAGACGCAACTTTAATAGATTATTATGGAGATGATTTTAAGCAGAAAATAGCAATGGTCCGAAAAGATGTGCCGATTTTTATTTATTGCAGAAGTGGAGGGAGAAGCTCCTCAGCAGCCAAGAAAATGCAGAAAATGGGCTTTACAAAAATTTACAATATGCTTGGAGGAATTGGAGCTTGGAATGATGCGGGCTATAAAACAATAAAAACTTCTACTGCTCCATCTACAAAGGCAAAAGTAATTTTAGAAAGCGAATTCCAAGAAATATTAAACAATAATACGGTTGTATTGGTCGATTTTCATACCCAGTGGTGTGTGCCTTGCAAAAAATTAGCACCTATTATTGATGAAATTGCAAAAGAAAATAAAGGTAATTTGTATGCAATTAAAATTGATGCGGATGCTAATAAAACACTATCAAAAAAATACAATGTAAAAGGAGTTCCTACCTTAATTTTATTCAAAAATGCTAAAGAGGTTTGGAGAAATACAGGGCTTTTATTAAAAGAAGAAATAGAAAGTAAAATCAGATAACAATAACAAATATTTTTTGAACGAATAAGATTTTTTTCTAAGCATTGAAATAGAACGATTTATAGTGTTATATTTGCGACCTAAATTTTAATAACCCTAAAAAAAACAATGATGAAAAAAATTTACTTAAGTATTTGTGCTGCAATTATTGCTTCTAGCGTTTTTGCCCAAGTACAAAATGACAAAAACGATTTTACGAATAATAATAAAAACAAGTTTTATTACCATTCGCAAACAAATGCTGCTTCTTTAGCTAAAGCCCCGCCTTTTTTTACTGATAATTTTGATAATCCTAACCTTTGGTCTATGGTAGATATTGCAAATGGCGGTGCGCAAAATTGGGTAATTGGTACAAATGGTCCTACTGGTTCTTTTTCTTCCCCAATGGGAACTATTGCCTCTACATCAGGCGGTAATTTTGCACTTTATGATTCTGATGCATTGAATACTGCATACACCCCACAAGATGCAATTCTTACTTATAAAGGAACTGTGGACTGTTCTGCATATGCTTATGTAAATATAAATTTTGAATCTTATCATAGAAAATTTCACGATTCTGTATTTGTAGAAGTTAGTACGGACTCATTAAATTGGGACAGATATGAAGTGCATGCAGATTTAGGTGTGGGTGATAATTCTCCAAATCCAGAATATGTTTCTTTGAATATCTCTCCAACTGCAGGAAATCAAGCCTCTGTTTGGTTTCGTTTTCATTATGAAGGAGAGTGGGATTATGCTTTAATGATTGATGATATTTCTTTCACTGAAACACCAAATAATAAACTTACTATTACTGATGAAACTTTTGGAGGTTGGTGGATAGGATACCAAATTGCTGGAGGAATGGGATTAGATTACACATTTAATCCAATGAATCAAGCAACAGCTAATCCTTATCATTTTGAGGCAGTATTGCATAATGAAGGTATTGCAACTCAAAACTCAAAATTACATGTAAATGTAACGGATGATTTTGGTGCTTCAGTATTTAGAGATTCAAGCGCGAATTTAACCATGACTATGGCAATGACGGATACTTTTGAGGTAGCTGCTTCATTCGCACCAGCAAATTTAGGAATATATTATATGGATTTGTGGGGTAATGGAGATTCTGCTATTACAGATACTACTTATATGGCAACTATTGTAACCGATTCTGTGTATGGTAGAGATTGGGGACAAGAAGATGGTTCTTGGAGAGTTGGAAGAAGCTGTGGTGGTATGGTGCTTGGAGTAGATTTTGATATATATGTTACGGATGATTTAACTTCAGTATCTGCATTTGTGGAAGCTAATTCAGTTGCAGGAGCAAAAATGTTTGGTGCAATTTATGAAGTAGATCCACAAGGAGATCCTATTTGGCTTGGACAAACTGATGATTATACTATTCAGCAAACAGATCTTGGAAATTGGGTAACTATTCCTTTTAATGGAGCGCAAACTCTTTCTGCAGGAACTGCTTATATGATTGCTATTGGCGGTTATGCTCATCCAATTGATACTTTTGCTATCTCTACTTCAGGAACTGGACAAGGTGCTACCAATCATATACAAGATAATGGATGTAGTTTGGGTTCTGGTGGTTTTGGAGATTGGTATTGGATATCTAGCATTCCTATGATAAGAATGAATATGGGAACCCCATGGTCAACTTCTGGAATTAATGAAACTGCTTTTAATGGAAAATTAGAAGTATATCCTAATCCTACTAATGGCACTTTTACTATTGATTTAAATAATGCAACTTCTGATAATTACACTTTCTCGCTTAGTAATATTTTAGGGAAGGAGGTTTACTCTTCAGCAACTTTTGTAAATGGTTCTTTCAAGCAAAGTGTTGATCTATCCTCTTTTGGCAAAGGAGTATATCTTTTAAATATTAGCAATTCTAATTCCTCAATTACTGAGAGAATTGTAGTTGAATAACAAACCTTTTTAATAACTCTAAAAAACAAAAAAATGAAAAAAATTCTAAGTATCACAACTCTAATGTTAGCAGTATTGCTTTCATTCGGGCAGCTTTCTACCACTTCTTTTACTGTGGAAAGTAAAGCGACAACTAAAGTAAGTACTATGCCAGCAATGAAATCAGCTGCTCCTTTTTGGACAGAAGATTTTACAATGGGCATTCCATCTGGATGGACAAACTCAACTGCACCTTGGGTGTATAGAGGTCCTTCAACAACACCTGGAGTTACTACAGGAAGCCAGGGTGCTTACGGAACCAATAGTGGAACGATTAATTCTCCAACCGCAACAAGTGGATTTATCATTTTTGATTCTGACTATTATGATAATAATGGTATTGTTGGGAATTTTGGAAACGGAACATATCCAACTCCTCATAATGGAGATTTAAGAACTGATATGATTGATTTATCGGCTTACACTGATGTAATGGTTAAGTTTAATAGTTATTTTAGAACTTTCCAAGGACAAGCGTTTCTTAACTTTTATGTAAATGGCACTTATGATTCTCAAGTGGGGGTTCATACTGGGCTAAATGTAAATGATTCTTCTGATGATGATGCAGTTGCTATGGTAAGAATGCCAACTTCAGTTCCTGGAAATGCTAATGTTCAAATCGAATTTCAATTTGAAGGCACAACTCAATCTAATTCTAATGGTTCTGGTTATTATTTCTGGATGATTGATGATATTGAGTTAATTGAAACTCCTGCTTATTTAATGGATGTAACAGATGCAAATCATGGTGGATGGAATTCTACTCCTCCTGCCAATGGTTATGGTTTAGATTATACTTTTAAGCCATTAAATCAATCCAATGCAAATCCTTATGCCTTTGAAATGATAATGGCTAATATTGGTGCTAACGATTTAACAGGAACTCAAATGAATGTTGAGGTGTATGATGATGTAAACACACAAGTTTTCACATCTAATTCAACTGCTTCTACTTTAGTAACTTCAGATACTACTGTATTTGTTGCAAACCAAACTTTTGCTCCTACAAATATAGGGGTTAACAATATGCGTTTTTGGGGAAGTTCCGATAGCATTCCTTATACTGACACTACTTATATGCAAGCTATTATTACCGATACAGTTTATGGAAGAGATTACGGAAATGCTGGAGGTGCATGGAGAGTAGGAAGACAGTGTGGAGGAATGCAAGTAGGTAATATTTTTGATGTATATGCTGCTGATGATTTAACTTCTGTTTCAGCTCATGTTGCTGATTATTCTGTAGCAGGAGCTAAAATGTTTGGCGTATTGTATGAAGTAGATACTACAGCAAGCCCTACCGGTTTTATTCAATGGGCGCAAACGGATGACTATACAATTCAACAAGCTGATATTGATAATTGGGTAACAATTTCTTTCAATTCAGCCATCAGTATTGATCCTACACAAGGTCAACAATATATGATTGCGATTGGTGGTTATGCACATCCAATTGATACTTTTGGAGTTAGTGTTTCAGGAGAATCTGAAATTACTATGTCTAGAATTCAAGATAATGGTTGTAATTTAGGATCTCAAGGCTTTGGTTATTGGTACTGGATTACTGACATCCCTATGGTAAGAATGAATTTTGGAACAGTTACAATTCCTAGTAGTATTGAAGAAACTTCTTTTAATGGAAATTTAAGTATTTATCCTAACCCTACAAAAGGTATTTTTACAATAGAGTTCAATGATGTTCAAAAGGATATTTACTCTATTAAGGTTAGCAATGTATTGGGGCAAAAAGTATTTGAAAGCACAAATTCTGTAAATGAAGTTTATAAAGAAAATATCGATTTAACTTCTTTTGATAAAGGAGTATATTTAATTGAGATTAGAAACTCCACTGCTACAGTTACAGAGAAAATTATTGTAGAATAATCATTATTTCTTAATAAATTATAAAAACCCTACCAATTTGGTGGGTTTTTTTATGTCAAATATTTCCTTAGATTTGCTTTTCAAACTTATAATATGAAAATCCTCCAATTTATTCTCCTCCTTCCATTTTTTGCGTTTTCGCAAAATCAAACTGTTGGATTGTTTCAATACGATAGTGGTTCATTTGATGGTTATACTTTATTTTCCCCTAATGAAAATACATATCTGATAGATAATTGTGGAAAACTAGTTCATTCTTGGCAAAGTATTTATAAGCCAGGGAATTCAGTATATTTGCTAGAAAATGGAGACTTATTAAGGGCTTGTAGAATCCAAAATTCAACTTTTAATGGAGGTGGAAGTGGAGGAAGAGTAGAAAAAATAGATTGGAACAATAATCTTTTGTGGAGCTATGATTTTTCAGATAATAATTATTATCAGCACCATGATATTGCACCAATGCCAAATGGTAATATTTTGGTTTTGTGTTGGGAATACAAGTCCTCAATTGATGCTATTATTTCTGGAAGAAATCCTTCTGGATTAGCTGATAATGAGCTTTGGCCAACTTATATTTTAGAGGTTCAGCCCCAAGGAAATAATGGAATTAATATTATTTGGGAATGGCATTTGTGGGATCATTTAGTGCAAGATTTTGATGCTTCAAAAGTAAATTATGGAGTGGTTGCTAATAAGCCAGAACTTTTAGATATTAACTTTTATTCAGGCAATGGAAAAAAAGACTGGTTACATTGCAACTCTATCGATTATAATGCGCAAACAGATGAAATTGTAATAAGTAGCCGTACGCTATCCGAATTTTATATAATTGACCATAGCACTACAACTGCTCAGGCAGCTACTCATTCTGGAGGAAATGCTGGGAAAGGGGGCGATTTTTTATACAGATGGGGAAACCCAATTGGCTATGATAATGGAACTGTAAACGACCAAAAACTTTTTGGGCAACACAATGTACATTGGATTATTGATAGTTTACAAGATGGCGGAAAAATCATGATTTTTAACAATGGACAGGGTAGAGGTTTTTCATCAATTGATATTGTTGATCCTCCAAAAGATATAAATGGAAATTATTTTCTTAATGCAAATAATACTTTTGATCCTGATAGTGCTGAGTGGACTTATACCGATCCAAATCCTACTAATTTTTACGCATCTTACATTTCTGGAGTGCAAAGGTTAGCGGGAGGAAACACGCTTATTTGTGATGGTGCTCATGGTACTTTTTTTGAAATTGATGCAAACAAAAATAGGGTTTGGAAATACATAAATCCAATAATAAATACGGGTCCTTTATCGCAAGGTGATGCTATTGCAACTTCCCAAAATGGCTGGGCAAATTCTACTTTTAGATGCACAAGATATTCCCCTAATTATCCTGGCTTGCAAGGGCAAAGCTTATTTGCTGGAGTGCCTTTAGAATTGAATCCTTTACCTTCTAGTTGTGAGATGAGTACAACAATAACAGAATGGGGGAATACGGATAGAAAACTGCTTTATATTTCCGATATATTAGGTAGAAAAAGTAAAGCTCAAGCCAATAAAATTCTCTTGTATATTTATGATGATGGATCGGTGGAGAAGAAACTGATAATTGATTGATGTACTGATTTAGAGATTAAGTAGTGAGGTTTTAGAAGTATATTATTAGAACCCCAACCTCACAATTGTATCCTGTGGTTATTTTTATAAAAACACCCCTCTCCTTTTTTCCCTAAAACAGAGGAGAAGCTGTTTTGGAATTTGTTTTATTGACCACTTTATTTTACGAAAGAAGTAAAAATAACGATTTAACAAAATGCTGTCTGAGCGGTGCGAGTTCATTTTGTTCCATATTTTCAGATTTCTTTCCTTTTTAAAATAAATCAGTCTTGACTTTTTTAGTTCGTTTTTGTGTCAAGACAAAAATGAACAGGGAAAAGGAAATTTTGGTTTTGCCCAGCAAAAAGCGTTTCTCAAACAAGGTTCGGAATGAAACCTTTTATTGATACCCCTCTAATTTTTTTAAAATCTGTCTTCCCTAAAATAGGAAAGAAATTTCACAAAGACAAACAATAAAAAAAACCGAGCAATTGCTCGGCTTTTCTCTAATAGCTATTGTGTAAATTTTAAACTATATTTTAATTCACTACCAATTTATTGGCAAATGTTTTTCCTGAAATTACAGTATTTACATAGTAAATTCCAGCATCATAATTCTCTACATTTAGGATAATGCTGTGCATTCCTTTTGTGTAGTTTGCTTGATGAGCATAAATATTTCTTCCAAGTACATCTACAACATTTACGCTAACTTCAGCCGATTTTGCAATATCAAAATTAATAGTTGTATTCTCTTTTGCAGGGTTAGGATATAAGAATAATTTAGTAGTACTAGCAATCTCATTTACTGCAGAAACTACATCAAATAATCCTAGAGTGTCTATTTCCAGATAAACAATATCATTTGGTCCTACTCCATCCTCATCTCCTCTTACTGTAAGTCCTGGTTCCATATCTTTTTGGTAAACCAATCTGATTTTATCATCTACTGTAGAGCTCATTGAAGCAAATACACATTCTTGTTGTCCTGCCCAAATAGTGTGAGGAGTTACATCTACAGGGTTTTTCCAAGTTGCACCACCATCTTCTGATTTTGTAATATAAACATGGCGAAATACTTGTATTCCATTATCCACATTTTCAGTATATCCTGAAAAAGATAACCAAATATTTCCACTAGCATCAAAAGCCGCATTCGGCATAGATGCTCTAGAAGCGTAATACAAAGCATATCCTCCAGTAGAATCAATTCCACCTACTGTACCATCACCATTTAAATCTGGTGCAGCCATAATCCAATGGTCATTCATCATATCAGAATACCATAGAGAAGTATCTCCAGCATGCATAGTTGCAGGAGTAGTATCTGCTCCAAAACTTTCAGTCCAATGTGCAAGACCATTTATTGAAGGAAACCAAGAAGAAGAACCATCAGTCAAATCATCATCCATATACATCATAATGCCATAAAATACATGAGCATCTCCATTTGCATCTAAAGTAACAGCACCATAATTATCAGTAGAATAAACTTGATCCATCACAAAATCTCCATCTAAATCCAACCCATCATCCATTGCATATTTATCTACTGGAAAATTAAGGAAAGTAGTTTTAGTCCAAGTAGTTCCGTTATCAGTTGATTTTACAATAAACGAATCGCCCCAATCATCAAAATAAGCAATAACAACCGTTTCGCCTTCAGCAGTAATAGCATAAACATCACCACTCATACCCGTAAACATTGAAGTGTCCATTCCTGGTAATTGCATATCTTGTATATCCCAAGTTACACCTTCATCTTGCGAGCGATAATAAACCAATGCGCCATCTAATCCATTAAAAGGAAGTCCTCCAAAATTGGAAGAAGCAGTAACTGCAATCATGTGAATTACTTCATTATTTAATCCTCCAACAGCTGATCTGTTCCAAATCATATCTCTATAAAAACCTGTTGTACTATCTTGTGAGGAAACAATTTGCTCTGTCCAAGTTCCAGTTCCGTAAGATTCTCTAAGCGTCATATTTAGGTAATCATTATCTGTATTATTAGTAATGGACATTTCTTTTCCAGAGCCCATAATCAAAATAGAAGGCCATCCACCTCTTGATGATTCTAATCTGTTAGTTGGTTGCGTTCCCCAAGAAGTGCCATCAAAATGATTGTAGCCCGTTCCTCTATCGGTCCAAGAAGCATTAAACTGTTGCGACATAGTCCATCCAGCAGAAATTGTACCATCTGCATTTACCACAAGTCTGTTTTGTACAGAAGCGTTTGACTGCAAATCGTAAGTTGTTGTGCCGATAATAGTTTCTGTTAAAGCAGAAGTTTTTAAGTTAGCAGTTGTGGATTGGTTAGGAGTTGCAATTAAGCGACTTAAAACCTCATCCCCACTCATAGTAACTTTATCATCTTTGGCTTTTAGTAAGCCCTTTTGATTTTGTCCTGGAACTATTTGTGCAAATAATCCTATCGCAAAAATCATTGTAGTTAAAAGTGTAGCTGTTCTTTTCATAATCTTGTTTTTTAAGTTAATGAATTAAAATTTGAGCGGTAAATTTATAAATATTTTTATTTCAAGCGTTTATAAAATTGAAATAATTTTTCTTCTTCTGATTGCCAATTGTATTTCTCTTTTGCCCAATACAAAGCATTTACTTGATATTCCTTTCTTTTTGCTGTATTTGACAAAAAGTTTTGAAGTTCCTTTGCCAAAAGAGGAGCATTTCTTTTTGGTAAAACAATACCCGTATTTGTTTCTTTTAGAATAGTAGAAGTTGCCGGCAAATCCACAGCAATAATTGCCAAGCCCATTGTCATATAATTAAATAATTTGTTGGGTGGCCCGGCCAAAGTATTTCGTTTTTCATTGGTATTACAAATAATTCCAATACTACAATCTGCAATTGATTTAGGAACTTCTTTATAAGGAAGCCATCTCGTAATTTCAATATTTTCTTGCAAATTATACTCTTTTATTTTCGTAAACAAATACTCTTTTTCTGCTCCAAATACATCTCCAATAATTCTAAATTTAAAATTGGGATGCGTGTTTTTCAAAATCCCTAATGCTTCAACAATCAACTTCAATCCTCTATTAAACCAAAGCGCCCCTTCATGACAAATAATAATTTCAACATTCTGTTTTTGATAAGCGGAAAAGAAAGAAGGCGAATAATTATAGATAACCTCAGTGTTTAATTTTGGGTTTTCTTGTAATAAGGATTGCTGAGTAATTTGGTTAGCCGAGATGATATTTCTAAGTTTCGAAAGACAAAGCTTTTTCAAAACCCACTCTTTTATTGAGCGAGAAAAAATCCATGGTTCATGCGCGTCATAAATAAGTTTAGCATTGGTTTTCCTTTGTATTTTCAGTCCAATAAAAGCCGTTTGTGGCTCATGTGCATGATACACCTCCGCATTTATTTCTTTTGCCTTTTTGATAAATTCACTCCAACATTTTCCTTTCCCTAATTTATGTAATAGTTTTTGAAAAAAACCACTTTGTTTTTTGATGCCAGAAATTTCAATTCCCTCTATTTCAATTTTTGCTTGATTTTGAGGATTCAACACATTCCCTGACATATCTTTCACCCTTCCCTTTTCATCCGCCAAGCACAAAATACTTACCTCAAACCCTCTGTTTTTTAAAGAAATTGCCTCTTTGAAAAAAATGCGGTCATCTTTTGGAGAGTGCAAGGAAGTAATCATGCAAATTTTCATGATTTTATCATTTTATTGTAATAATACCAAAGCCCTACAAAATGAGTAAAACGAGATAAAATACTAGCGTAAATTGCTCCTTCAACCAATAAAATTGGCACCAAAATAATGTTCCCCACTACATTTACAATAGCTTCTAAATAGGCCACATTTCTAAGCTGTTTTCCTTTGGATTTTACCGCCAAAAAACTAAAAGGAGCATACATTCCTTGAAAGAAAAAAGCCAATGAAAAAAGGAAAATATATTTGCTCACTCTCATATAATCTGCACCAAATAAAGTGCTAACAATTAAATCGGAACTAAAGTATAAAAACAAAGCACAAAAGCCTAGCCAAATAGAATTATACAGAAAAACTCTGATAGGGATTCTATCTTTTAATGCCATCTTTTTGAAAATACTATTTACAAAAGCTCTGCTTAAAAAAGTCATTGGCGAACAAATAATACTAGCCAAAGTATAAAATCCTAATTGGGTAATATTCACAAAATAAGTGATAAAAAGTTCATCTAATTTGAAAGTAGATTGATTGACTATCGCACCAAAATAATAAGCAAATCCAAAGGATTTATTTTTTGCTTTTACAACTAAAAAATTCTCTTTCAGATTATTGAAAGATGGCCTTAAACTAAATAAAACCATAGCGGTTGCTACTATCCAAGAAAGCAAATTAAGCATTATAATTAGCTGCACATTTAACTCCCTTTGCTGCCAAATTGCAAAAAGAGAAACAACAAAAAGTAGGCGGGAAAAAAGATGAAAAGCAGCCAAACTCTTTAGTTTGCTCGCTCCTATTGCAATCTCAGAAATAAAAAACTGAAAAGGAAGAATAAAACAAAATGGGGCTAAAATCAGGAGCAAAGTCCCAATCTCCACATTTAAAAAATCATCTACAAAAAAGCTAATTCCAAAAATTGTAATGGAAAATAAAACTCCAAGAATTGTAGCGATAATTAGACTAATTCCAAAAAACTCTTTTTCCTTTTTTTCGTCTGAATTATTGGCTAACAACACCTTTAAAGAAGAGAAAGAAGCATAATGAAAAAACAAAACAATAACAGAAGTAATAGTGCCAAAAAGTGCGAGCAAACCATAATCTTCTGGCGTTAACGCCCTTGTTTGAATAGTCTTGATTCCAAGCCCAATTATTAAAACTAAAATTTGGGTAGAAAACAAAATGGCAGTATTGCCTACTTCTTTTTTATGATGAAGTAAATCTTTAAGCCCCTTATTGATTAACTCCCTCACCTAAAAAATCTTTTTGTATTTTAATCGAATAGAATTTCCAATTACAACCACATCAGAAAAAGCCATAAAAAGTGCTCCCCACATTGGGTTTAGAAATCCCATTGCCGCAATAGGAATAGCAACAATATTATAGGCAAAAGCCCAGAACAAATTTTGCTTAATAGTAAGTAAAGTATGCCGAGCCACTTGCAGAGATTTGGGCAATTGTGAAAGCTCGGTTTTATGCAGTAAAATTACATCTGCCGATTGTATAGCAACCTGAGTAGCATTGCCTATAGAAATACCAACAGTTGCACTTGCTAATGCGGGTGCGTCATTCACTCCATCTCCAAACATAGCGGTTGGATTTTTATCAACCAACTGATTTATTTTTTCTAATTTTTGTTCTGGTAAATACTCAGAATAAATTGCAGAGAAATTTAATTTTTCATTTAGATCCTCACATTTTTTTTCCTTATCGCCACTTAAAAGAATGGGTGCAATACCTAATGATTTTATCGCTTGTATTACCTTTTTTGCATCTGTTTTTAACTCATCTTCTATATCAATAAAAGCAATAATTTTATTGTTTTTTAAAAGATATAAATCGTGCTCTTTTTCATCTTCTTTTAATAATCTTCCAGAACCAATTTGGTACAAATCTTTATTAAAAACAGCAGAAATTCCAATTCCTTTTTCTTCTTTTATTTCAGAAAGCGAAAGGGCAGTTGCCTCATATTTTAAGTTTTTAACTAAAGATTGCGCAATAGGATGAGAGGAATGTTTTTCCAAATTATATATGATATTTTTCACAAATGAATCCTCCCCTTCTATCACTTCTATTTTTTTAATGGCAAACTCCCCAGTGGTGAGCGTTCCAGTTTTATCAAAAACTATATTTTTGATGCCTGCTAATTTTTCTAGCGTTCCTCCACCTTTTAATAAAATTCCTTTTTTGGCTGCTCTTCCTATCCCAACCATTACGGCAGTTGGAGTAGCCAATCCCATAGCACATGGGCAAGAAATAACTAATACTGCAATACCTCTTAAAAAAGCATCTGTTCCTGAAATATCAAAAACAAAATGAGAAATAATATAAGTAAAAATCGAGATAAGTAAAACAACAGGCACAAAAATACCGCTTACTTTATCGCCCAAACTTTGAATATCGGGTTTGTTATCTTCCGCATTTTTTACTAGCTCAATTATTTGAGAAAGCAACATATCATCTCCCACTGAAGTAGCCCTTATTTTTATACTTCCTGATTTTACAATAGTCCCACCAATTACATTTTCATCTTGCTGCTTACTTACGGGAACACTTTCGCCAGTCAGCATAGATTCATCAATTAAAGCAGAGCCCCACACCGCTTTTCCATCCACAGGAATTTTATCGCCCATATTTACAATAAGGATATCCTCTACTTTTACCTCATCAAAAGAAACTTGCTGAATCTCTCCATTCACTTCTTTTTTGGCAAGCCCTGTTTTTATTGCCGAAAGCTCACGAATTGCAGTGGTAGTTTGCCGAACTGACCTGTGTTCTAATACATTCCCAAGTAGTACCAAAGTAATGATGGTAGCGGTGGTTTCAAAGAAAAGATAATTATGAGCATCAGCAGTACCTTCAAAAAGTAGCCAACCATAAATACTATAAAAAAATGCAGCCGAACTTCCCATCAAGATAAGCA
Organism: uncultured Weeksellaceae bacterium; assembly: GCA_964452095.1. Taxonomy (GTDB): domain Bacteria; phylum Bacteroidota; class Bacteroidia; order Flavobacteriales; family BACL11; genus DUAL01. Next base: position 3,865 of record CAYVKX010000011.1, on the reverse strand, counting down.
CATCCATATTTGGAAGACCAGCTTTTAAGCTACTAAAAGCACTTTTCCCAAAATGAAAAACTCCTACCAAAAATACAGGCAAACAAAGAAAAAATTGCAATAAAGCATTTTGCAAAATACTATCCTTTGGTAAAAACATATGCGAAAAAAGTGGAATTGTAAAAATAAGAGTAAAGAAAAATTGCTTCTCAATTAAAGATATTCCTTGCTCTTTGTCGTCCTCATTTTTAGCTTTTGCCTTATATCCCAATTCGTTTATTAAAGCTATAATATCATTGGTATTATGCTCATTATCCTGATAGAAAGATGCCTCATTTGTGGCAAAATTCACATTCACATTTTGTATGCCATTTTTATCCAAATGCTTTTTGATACCCAAAGCACAATTAGCACAAGTCATACCCTCTACCTTAAGAATTTCTTTTTGTTTTTTATCCTCCATATTGGAAACAAATATACTGCATTTTTACTTTACTTTCCTTTGCGTTTATTATTATCAAACTATTATATTTGCCGCTTGAAAAATGGTGGTTGTAGCTCAGTTGGTTAGAGCACTGGATTGTGGTTCCGGGGGTCGTGGGTTCGAATCCCATCATCCACCCAAAAAGGAGTTTGAGAAATCGACTCCTTTTTTTATTGGATATACTTTAGCAAACTTCTTTTTAATCGGATTGCTGGCATAAATCCTGGCATATTAGCTACCTTTTTATGTTTTCCATCAATTATTACAATGTAAGGATAATAATATTGTCCTTTTATTGCATCCGCTAATTCGTGATACAAATCGTGCCGGAAGTTTTTTCCATGCTCTAAGGGTTGCTGATTGATGTATGTTTTTCCATTATAAATAAGCGTATCTTTTGTTCTCCCATTAAGCATTACAGGAAAAAAATTCTCATTAATTAACTTTATAATTTCAGGATTTTTAAGCGTTTCTGCTTTCATTTTTTTGCAATCTGGGCAGCCATTTCTAAAGAAAAAAACAAGCATATCACTATCGTATTTTGCAGCTAATTTCTCTGCTTTATTTAGATGAAGCCATTGTATCTCTGTTTTTACCTGCCCTTGAGAAAAAGCAAAAATAGAAGAAAACACTAGAAGTAAAACTACTAGCTTTCTCATTTTTTTGCTTTGAGAATTTTATTAGCCCCATCAATCCATGCTTTTGGACCACCAGCCACATAACCTTGAGAACCAAGTTTAAGGAAATTCACTTTACCTTCCTGAACCTCAGGAGTTACAAACCAAACAGTTGGGTACCCTCTCACGCCAAACATTTGAGCTAGTTCTCGATTTTGTTTTTGTAATTCAGCAGAAAGTTTTGTTCTTTTTGGAAAGTCCAATTCTACCAAAACTACATTTTTATTTGCCCATGTTTTAAATTCTGGCTTAAAGAAAACTTCTTTTTGCAAGCGCTTACACCAACCACACCAATCACTTCCTGTAAAGAAGAAAAATAATGGTTTCCCAGATTGAACAGATAAATTAATGGCTTTATTTACATCTGTATGCCATTCTAATGGTTTTTGTTGTGCAAATCCGTTAAGAGAAAATGCTACTAATAATACTGCTAATAATCGTTTCATTTTAATTTGTTTTTGTTTTTTTAATTAATTTTAGTGAACGCCATGCATCCATTTTTTAAGTATTGGTGATAGGATAAACGCTAAAACAGCCATTCCTATTGCCACCACACCAACTTGTGTAAATACTGAAGTATAACTTACTAAAGTTTGTACGCCTTCAATAGATGATTCAGAATAACCTCCAGCAAATCCTGTTACTTTTTCAATCATAGTTGTCATGAACCCAGGCTCTGGGGCTACCCCAGATTCTGGAGTAGTTGTAAGTTTCGCAATTGCACCAGAAATATAATGAGCATAAGATGAAGATAAGAAGTAAACCCCCATCATAAATGCGGTCATACTTTTAGGAGACAACTCAGTTACTTTTGATAAACCAATAGGGGAGATGAAAAGTTCTCCTGTAGTTAGAAGAAAATAACCTATCATCAAGAACATAAATGGAGTTCTTCCTGCTGCATCCATATATTGTGCACTCATAGCAAATACTAAGAAACCTAATCCTAATTGTAAAATACCTAAAGCAAATTTAACAGGAGTGGTAGGGTTTCTTTGTATTTTTGATAAGTATACCCACATCATTGAAAATGGAATAGCTAAGAAGATAATATATCCTGGGTTAATTGCATTTGTTTGTGATGCGTTTAATAAAGTAAGGTTTACATTTCGTTCAGCAAATAGTGTAATTGCAGTTCCTGCTAACTCAAAGAATGACCAGAATACAGTGATTAATAAAGTTAAAACTAATACACTTAATAAACGGAAAACTTCCATACGAGAAAGTTCCATCATTTTTTTACCCAAGATTCCTAATATCACAATTCCTAATAATGATAATAGTCCAGAGTGCAGATGCATTCCCTCTATAACTTCCATAGCATTGTTCTTTACTAAGAAAGCTGCAATAGGGACCATAAGTAATGCAACTAAATAGAAAAAATAATCAGTACGCATACCATACATCTTGGTGTCTACATATTCAGCTGGTTGATTTCCGTTATCTCCAAAAACACCAGCATTCATACCACTGATAAATACAAATAAACCTGCAATCATTCCAATTCCAGCAGCTCCAAAACCATAATGCCAACCATATTCATAACCTAAATATCCGCAAACTAATGGCGCTAAAAATGCACCAGTATTAATTCCCATATAAAAGATAGTGAATCCAGAATCTCTTCTATCATCACCTTCTGGATACAAACTGCCAACCATAGTTGAAATATTTGGTTTAAAGAATCCATTCCCAACTATTAATAGTGCCAAAGCAGCATAGAAAAAGAAATTATTTACAGCCATTTTACTAAATCCTAGAATACTTGTATCAAAATAGAATGCCATAAAGAAATGACCCAAAGCCATTAAGATTCCTCCAAGCATTATAGATTTTTTAAATCCAATAAATTTATCTGCAATCATTCCACCAATAACAGGTGTAGCATAAACTAATGATCCATAAGCTGCAAAGATCCCGAAAGAGACTTCTTCTCTGTATGCCTCATCTGTCATCCAAGTAAAGAACTCATTAACCATGTATAGTGTAAGTAGAGCACGCATTCCATAGTATGAGAATCTTTCCCATAGTTCTGCAAAAAATAAATAGAATAATCCTTTAGGATGTCCGAATAATTGTTGTTCTTGATTAGTCATAGATTTGTTTTAAATTTAGGTTGCCGAAAATAGTAAATTTTTTGGTTATAGATTGTTTAAAATGAAGTCAGTCATTTTTTTGTATAAATGATAGCGTGTATTACCGCCATAAATCCCATGGTTTTTATCAGGATAAATGAACAAATCGAATTGCTTGTTTGCTTTTACAAGAGCAGAAATCATTTCCATAGTATTTTGTACATGTACATTGTCATCAGCACTTCCATGGACTAATAAATAATGTCCTTTTAGCTTTTCAACATGATTAATTGGTGAATTTTCATCATAACCACTAGCATTCTCTTGTGGCGTTTGCATGTAACGCTCGGTATAGATATTATCGTAATAACGCCAATTAGTTACTGGAGCAACTGCTATGGCTAATGAGAAAACATCTGCACCTTTTGTAATTGCTAATGATGACATATAACCTCCATAACTCCAACCTTGAATACCAATTCTATTAGCATCAATATATGGAAGTGATCCAAAATGCTTTGCTGCATTTATTTGATCAATAGTTTCATATTTCCCTAGTTCTTTGTAAGTCATTTTTTTGAATTCTGCTCCCTTACCTCCAGTCCCTCTATTATCTACACAAGCCACAATATATCCTTTTTGAGCAAGCA
>CAYVKX010000010.1:0-32056 GCA_964452095.1 uncultured Weeksellaceae bacterium | reverse complement strand
AAACAAATGGCAGATACAGTAACTATTCTTGAAAAGATTGGCCATTTTTTAGATGAAGCAAATGATGAGATTTACTACAAGCACAAAGATAAATTCAGCAAGAAAGAAATAACAGAAGTAATTGAAAAAGAACTCGATTTACAAGATATCTTAGTTCAATCAGCAAAATATTGGGATGGAGGTTATGTTATGTGTGGACTATTTGGGCATGGAGATTCTTTTGCACTTAGAGACCCAAATGCAATTCGTCCAGCATATTATTATAAAGATGCTGAAGTAGTTGTAGTAGCATCAGAAAGGCCAGTAATACAAACAGCATTTAATTGTAAAGCAGCCGATATTCATGAGATTAAGAGAGGGCATGCACTTATCATAAGAAAAGATGGAACGGTAGAAGAAAAACAAGTGCGTGAGCCTTTAGAGAGAAAAGCTTGTTCTTTTGAGAGAATTTATTTTAGTAGAGGAAACGACAAAGACATTTATAACGAGAGATTAGAATTAGGAAGAAGAATTTTCCCTAAGGTTTTAGAATCGATTGATAATGATGTGAAGAATACAGTATTTTCATACATACCTAATACAGCTGAAGTTTCTTATTTCGGACTGTTAAAAGGATGTCATGCTTACCTAAATGATGTGAAAACTAGGAAGATAAAAGAACTAGGAGCAAACCCAAAAGCTGATGATATTCATGAAATAATGAACATTTTCCCAAGAGCAGAAAAGATTGCGATTAAAGATGCAAAACTGAGAACTTTCATTACATCTGATGATAGTAGAGATGATTTGGTATCCCATGTTTATGACATTACTTACGGTACGGTAAAACCAACTGATAACCTAGTAATGATTGATGATAGTATTGTAAGAGGTACAACTTTAAAGCAATCAATCATCCGTATTTTAGATAGATTAGAACCTAAGAAAATTATTGTAGTATCATCAGCACCACAAATTAGATACCCTGATTGTTATGGAATTGATATGGCAAAAATGGGAGATTTTATTGCCTTTAATGCAGCAGTCGCATTACTAAAAGATACAAATCAAGAGCATATTTTAACAGAATCTTATGAAAAGTGTAAAGCACAAGCACACTTACCAAAAGAAGAAATGGTAAATTATGTACAAGAAATTTATAAGCCCTTTACTGCTGAGGAAATTTCATTAAAAACAGCTGAACTATTAACTCCTGAAGGGACAAATGCTGAGGTGGAAATTATCTACCAATCTGTTTCTGATTTACATGCTTCTTGCCCTGATCACCAGGGAGATTGGTACTTTACAGGAAACTACCCAACTCCTGGAGGTGTGAAGGTTGTAAACAAAGCCTTTATGAATTATATGGAAGGTAATAATGCAAGGGCTTACTAAAGCAGAAAAACTCCTATAATTAACAATATACGGAATATATATACTTATAAATGGAACAAATATATTTAAAAACCAAATATATATACTTATAAATGGAACAAATATCATTATAAATGGAATAAATATCTTCAGATATGGAATACATATACTTAAATATGGAATGTATATATTTGCATATGATTAAAAATAAAGCGTATGACAGGAAAAGAATACAAACAACAGCTTAGTAAATTGCTATATTCCTTAAGATGGGAACATAGATTTTCGCAACAAGACCTATCTGATAAATGTGGAATAATGGCAGAACAACTTACCCCTATGGAAAATGGGAGAGGAAATCCAACTATGGTTACCTTGGCTAAAATTGCTGCAGCTTACGATATGAAACTCTCAGAATTTTTTGCTAAACTTGAAAGTAAAGAAGTACTAGCTGTAAAACAAAAAGGAAAAAAAAAGAGGTACTTTTAATGATGAGTCTTTTTTAAAATTAATGCATCTATGGTATTATGAAAACAATAAATAAAGTACTCAAAATAAGAGAGAATCTTCTGAATTTTATCAATTCAAAAATAAAAAACAACACTATTTCAGAAGATATATTGCAAGATGTACTTGTAAAGGTAATGACTAAGGTCAACACTTTAAAAGATGAAGAAAAATTAATCTCTTGGGTTTATCAAATAACAAGAAATGAGATAAATACTTATTTTAGGAAAAGCAAAAACACGAATACTAATGAATTTTCAGGTTTAGTTGCTGATGTATCAGATGAAGCTAATCTTAATAAAGAATTTGCAAGTTGCATATCAGCAATGATAGCTGATTTGAGTCCTAAATACAAAGAAGCAATAACTAAGGCAGATATTAACGGCATGTCTCAAAAGGAGTTTTCTACACAGATGAATATTTCTTATTCAGGAGGTAAAACTAGAGTACAAAGAGCAAGAAATATGATAAAAGAATCTTTAGTTTCTTGTTGCTCTATTAGTCATGATAAGTTTGGGAATATTGTTGATTATGATAAGGACTGTAATAATTGTTAATATTTTGAGTCTTTTTAAAGATTAGGCATCTATAGGGTGTAACTAATTAATAATTTAAAAAATAAAAAGATGAAAAAAATGATTTTACCACTTGCATTAGCTGCTATGACAGCTGCTGCTTGTAACTGTTGTGATAATTGTGAATGCAATTGTGTGTGTGATGAAAATGGGCAATGTACCTGCACTTGTGATGAAAATTCAGATTGCTGTACAGATAAAAAATGTTGCTAGAAGCCAAACAAAAGAACCCTATTTATATTATAGGGTTCTTTTATTACCATTTAAAATTTTACTGAATATTTTAAAGAAATGGATCTTCCTTGTTCAAAAATACCACTTTCTTTAAGTAAAGATAGGTGTGGAATATATTCTACATTCATCAAATTCTGTGCATGAATAGAAAGTTGATGCGCCCCTTTTTCAATACCAAAACTTGCATTAATTAAAGAGTAAGAAGCTGTTATTTCTTCTGATGTTGAAATTCTATCTTGTGCAAAATGGTAGTTGTAATTTAAAGCTAATTTGAGTTTATCAGCAAATGATAAATCAGTAAAAACATATTCAATTTCATTGTTCCATTTAGCAGGAGGAATCATTTCTAAAGGTTCATTTGACTCTAAATTATCAGCATAGACTACTGATATTGTACTGTGCAAATGTAAATCGTGCATAAAGTGAGGGTGAAAATCAACACCAGCTTCTCCTCCATATAATCTTGCATCATTTTGGTAGTGTTTATAAACCGTCATACCTTCATCTGAAGTATCAGAAGTTGAACTCAAATAAATATAATCATCAATTAAATTATGAAAAACAGCTACATCAAAAGCGTAATGTTCTCCATGAATATGTAAGCTAAAATCAGTTTCTAAATTATTTTCACTTGTTAAGTTTTCATCTCCTATTTCATATCTATGTGCTCCATGATGCTCTCCATCAGCTGATAATTCATACAGATTAGGAGGCCTATATCCTTTTGCAATGTTTGCTCTAAACACATATCTTTCTGATAGATTGTAGGTGCCTCCTAAGGAATAAGTGTAATCTAGGAAATCTACTGATTTATTAAGAAAATTAATTGTTCTTAAATCTGCTCTTAATCCAGTTTGAATTTGAAAATTTCCTTTTCTTTTATTCAGCAAAGTATATAATGAGATGTCCTTAGTTTCTGCATTAGGAATTAGAACTTCATGACCAAAATTATTGTTCATTTGATACATTCCTTGAGAACCAAAAATAATTTCATATTGATTATTAGACTTTAGTGCTTTTAAGTCAAATCGAGTAGTTCTTAGTGTCATATCTAATGCAGCTTCTTCATGTTCTTCTTTATGTTCATCAGTATGGATTTCTTCATGTTCCTCTTCAAATTCTTTCCTGTGATTTAATTGATAGGATATAAATGGTTTTAAAGTCCAGTTATTCAACCAAAAAACACCCTCAGTAGTTACAAAATGATCTCCAACTTGTTGCCAAGGGTTTTCCATTTTTCTTTCAGTTGCATCAGCAAAACCTTCCACTAAACCTGTATTGGTGTATGAAGAAGAATAAACTCCTTTAAGGATTCCCCAATTTTTGGTAATTCCCCAATTGCCAAATGCATAGTGTTGGTTGTACCTTGAGTTATGAGCAAATTGCTTATTCGGTAGTTTGTAGTCAGCATGATTTTGATAACCTAAACCATAGGTATGAAACCAAGTTTTTTTCCTTTTCTGACTTATAAATGAGGATTGAGTACCAGAAGATGCTGAATAAAATGAAGTAGAAAATTTACTTTTTCTTCCATTTTCCATTAGTGGTTTTAAAGGTATAAAATTTAATACTCCACCCATTGCATCAGCACCAAACAAAAGTGAAGCAGGACCTTTTACAATTTCAACTGTTTCTATACCTTCTTCAGGAATAAAAACGCCATGTTCTTCACCCCAAGCTTGATTGGAAACTCTAGCTCCTTGGTATAATACTACAACTCTATTTCCGCTTAAACCTCTTATTACAGGTTTTGTAATAGCATTTCCTAGTTTTACCATTTCAATTGACGGCTCATCAGCTAATGCTAAAGTTAATGATGGTGAAGAATTGAAAGCAAGTTCTTCTAAAGGAATTGATTCTATTTTCACGGCTGATCTATCAGCAGTGTTTACAAAACCACCTGAGATTACAACTTCCTCTATCTCAATGATGCTAGAGTGTAATATTACCTCAGCATATTCATCAGAAATAGTGGTAATTAAAGTTTCGTAACCCAAGATAGAAAATTGAGCTTTTATTTTTTTATTAGGAGTATTCTCTATTGTAAATTTACCATTTTTATCAGAAATTGTTCCTTTTAATATTTCTGGTAAATAGATATTTACTCCTTCAATTGCTTGTTTATTTTTATCAAGAACTATTCCTTTTATATTCTTTTCTACTCTTACAGAGTTTTGAGCGAACATATTTATAGTGCAAAGGAATGAAAACACTAGTAGTACTAATTGTGATTTTTTCATTTTACTTATTTATATTATTAAACTTAAATTGTTGTTAAGATAATAATAGAGTAGGAGGTCCTTTGTTGTGTAATTTACTGAATGAAAAGTTGGTTGCTCTTTCTTTGTAAAAAGAGTTTCTTTCAATTACGGAATGCGTAAAATAATTGTCTTTTATTATTTTAAAATCATAAATTGAAGGAGTGAAATCATCACACCAAAAACAATCTTCACTTTCAAAGCTAAAATGCGAATCGTGATCGCATTCTGTTACTAAAGGGGTGTTGCTGAGTACACTTTTACATAAAGAGAGTTGATGCGTATGATCGTGTTCCAAATCATGATTATGGAACAATGAAGATGAGAAAATACTTACAACATAAAGCAGTAGAGCAAAAGCAACTCTAATATGTAATGATTGTAATTTCACTTTGCAAAATTACATAAAAATATGTCATATCGAACCTTGCGTGAGATATCTCCAGGTTCTAAAATAAAACAGGAAAAGGGAGATATCTCAATCGCTTTGCTCATGTCGATATGACAATCTATTCAATAACTATCCTTTTCTCTACTGTTCCGTCATTATAAATATAAAACAAAGTTGTGTTTTTTATTGGTATTGTTTCTCTACCCAATACATCAACTATTTTAAGGAGGGTTTTGTTTATTGAAGAATAATCTGAAATGGAAGTTGTGTTACAAGATGGATTTCCTACACCAGAAGTATTTAAGGGTAATGCATAGTTATAAAGTTCATCAACCACATAAAGATTATCTCCTTCTCCATTACTCAATACAACTATCCCTATGTTATTGTCAGGGTTGATGTACATATCGGTTGAAACACCATCTTCACCTCCATTATGCCCCCACAAATCAACAATACCACCACCAGATAAGTAGATTTCTTCAGTGTACCAATTTAACCCTTGAGTGTTTTCTATATTAGGAATTTGTAAAGTCAATATCTCATTTACTGATGCACTATTTAGGATTTGTTGACTATTAAATGTTCCATTCTGAAGGTAAGCAATTGCAAAATTTGCCATATCTGAAATGCTTGACCTTAGCTGACCGTTCGGATAATCTGCAAAACCATAGTGATTGTATGGAACATATTGTCCTCCTTGCCATTTGTAAGGTCGTGCAACATTTGAAGTGTCAAAATCAGCTAAATACCATGAGGTATTTGTCATGCAAATCTCATCAAAAATATTATTATTACAATAATCTGAAAAAGGAATTCCAGAAATCACTTCTACTAAATAGCCTGCAAGTGCAGTCCCCATATTAGAATAATCAAAACTAGTTCCTGGTGCATTGGTATGGAAATTTGCTGTCGCATTATAGTCCGAACCAGAAGTAGAAAAATATCTTTCCATACAATCAGCTAATGTAATTGTTGGGTCCCCTACACTATAGTAAGTATCCATTACAGGCCCATTATCTTTTATTGATGAAGTGTGCGTCATTAACATTCTGAAAGTAATACTATCAGAAACATGATTGGGAATATCAACCGCAAATGGCAGGTAATTATTGATGTCTTCATCTAAATTAATTTGACCATTTTCATACAGTTGCATGAGTGCAGTACCTGTAAAAACCTTAGAGACAGAAGCCATTAAAAATACGGTACTATCCGTAACTGAAATATTATTTGCTACATCAGAAAATCCATAAGATTCTATCCAAACAATTTCTCCATCTTTTACAATTAAGGTGGACATGCCAGGGATTTTTTCTGCACTCATTTCTCCTAAAATGTAACTATCAAGTGTTGTGCTAGGATTAGGATTTTGTGCAATTAAGCAAAATGGTAAAAATAAAAGTAGTATTAGTTTTTTCATAGTTTTAAGTTTTTTTAAGATCCTGAATCAAGTTCAGGGTGACTTGTTTTACTTAATAATTATTTTCTTTTCAACTGTTCCATCATCAAAGATGTAAAAAAGAGGAGTGTTGTTTTGTTCTTTAGTTGTTCTTCCTAAAATATCTGTGATTTTAAGGAGTGTTTTGTTGGTGTTATTTACCTCATTAATAGCTGTTGTATTTTGGCTCATTTGACTGAAAAAGTTCCATATCTCCTGACTAATATCAATATCCATATTACCCCAAGAACCAGGCCAATCATGCCCACCACCAATTACTTTGTACAGCCAAACTTCATTTATTGTATTAGGTGATGAGTAGATATTTCTTTCAATGATACTTCCATCATTTGGGTCAATATCCGCTAAGGTATCTACCGTTAAAACAGTAAGATTATTTTCATCCTTAAAAAAATCAATAGTAGCAGGAATTGAAAGGTAAGCACCCCAACCATCACTATTTGTCATGTCGCCATTATAATAGGTTACATTATCGTTTGTTCCATGAATTTCAAAAACTGGGATAGGAACAGTTGCATTGCAATTGTTGTAAATATTTGCTAAAATCATACCTGCAACAGGAGCAATAGCACGGAAAGTGGTGCTTGCCTCACAAGCCAAAAGATAAGAAATATCACCCCCATTTGATAAGCCCGTACTGAATGTTCTGTTAGAATCTAACTGATGTGTTGTTTGTAGATGATTAGCTAATGCAACAGAAAAACCAACATCATCAACACTCCAATTAATAAAATCATAACCCACATCAAAAAACTGATCCCCCCATGCAAGAGTGCCTTCAGGATAACAAACTGCAAAGCCATTTTGGTCAGCAATTGTATTCATATTTGAATAGCTCATTATGGTTTGCCCATCACCACCATAACCATGAAAAACAAAAACTAAAGGAGCATTTATTGGCAGGTTAGCTGGTTTGTACAAAATATATTCTCTGGTAAGCCCGCCATGTTGAAAGGTTAAGTTTTGTTGAGAATATCCTAAAAAAGGAATGAATAAAAGGAGTATTAGTTTTTTCATACATCAAAGCTACTAAAAATAAATCAAAGTATTTTATATTGAACCTTGACCTTGTGTGCAATGTAGTTTATTCGGTAAAGCCAGATATCTTCAGACTCCAAAAAGAAGGAAAAGGGAGATATCTCAATCGCTTTGCTCATGTCGATATGACAACTTATTTTATAATTAACCCCTTTTAGCAACCAACCTATACCCTAAGTATGCAGCTGGCAGATAGAATAATAAATCTATTTTAAACCAATCAGGGTGTGTTAGGCTTTCTAAATTATACCAACCTGCATAAGTGAAAATTAATCCAATTACTAGCCACTGATATTTAAATGGGCTTGAGTTTTTCCATTTTGAAACTTGAGAAAGTAGGGTAGCTACTAAAGCCCCAATAAATGACCCCATAGCATGAGAAACAATTACTAATAGCATAGCGCCTAAAGGTGCAATTGCCATGTATTTGTTAAGTGCTTCAGCATCTTCCATTGTTACCCCTTCAGGTAAAGGATAGAACACCATACTTAGGTAATGCATAGCCATCATGCCCATCATTCCTAATATTACCCCTATTATAGTTGTGGTTATTGCTCTTAACATATCTTTAATTTTTTGTTTCTGATTCTTTTTTAGGAGCTCTAAAACTATTACAACCTCCCATTGAAAATGGAACGGATGTGGGTTTTTCTAAATCAAATTCATTTTCTGAAAAATAGGATTTAAGTAAGTGATTAAATTCTTGTTCTTTTTCTTCAGAAAGAGAAAATCCTAAAAACCGATACATAAACACATCAATTTTCCCTTCAGTATTGCTATGGAACTTGGTGTAGATTTTACAATCATTATCCCAGTAAAAATTATTGTTTGAAAGGTGTTTCCCTAGCCCTTTTAATAGTTTAGAATATTCAGGAACTACTTTTTGTGTTAATCCAGGAAATGTATCGGTTACAAGTGCCTGATAAATATTATCTAAACTATCCATTTTTGAGGTGCTATTGTAAATAATAGTTTGTCCGTAAGAATGGAAAACAGAACATACTGCAATAAGAAATACTAATTTTTTCATAGTTTAAAGTATAAAATATTCCTCAAAGATAAAAAAGCCCACCAAATTGGTGGGCTTTTTATTTATATGATAATGTAATTATCTTTTTTCAGTAGTATAAATGTTTCCTCTCCAAGAAAATAAAATGTCATTTCCTGAGCCAAACTGACTAACTGCCATATCAAAAGCCGAGCCAAAAGAAGCCATATTAATTACAGGAATATCTTTTCCCATATAATTAATAGTACCAAGTTTTTGCACTATAGTGTAAGGATCTTCTTCCTGAGCTTTCTTTTCTTCTTCTATTTTTAGGGCATCCTCTTCTTCTTTGGTTAGTGGTTTTGGGTGGTTAGGTGCAATAGTCATTTCATTAATTAAGTGTCCAGCTCCAGCATATTTATCAATGATAAACATAGTGTATCTGATATCCACAGAAATGGTTCTTTGAATTTCATTTTCAAAAGCAATATCTCCACTCATTGCCTCCCAATTTCCATCAAAAGCAGTCCCTACAATTTCTCCCCAAGCGTTAATTACTGGAGAGCCAGAATTTCCACCTGTTATGTCATTATTTGAAATAAAGTTAATTCTAAGATTTCCTTCCTCATCTGCATATCTACCATAATCGCCTTGCTCATATAATATCTTTAATTTTTCAGGAACAATAAACTCATCATTAGTAGGGTCCTCTTTTTCAATAATACCATCAATTGTGGTGTAATAATCGTAATGCATAGCATTTCCTGGAGCGTAATCTCCAACATTTCCGTAAGTCAATCGCATTGTTGAGTTTGCATTAGGGTAGTATTTTTTATCAGGATTCATTTCTCTTAAGCCAGCAATAAAAAGACGATTTCCTTTTTCTAAATCTTCCCTTACTTTCTTTCTTTTTGGATAGTGCTTTTCCAAATAGAAATTATAGATGGACATTAAAGTTTTGTGAGCAGCATCTTTCTCTATTTTTGATGCTGTAGGATTTTTCAGAAACTCAAAACATTTTTCTCTGCTAGCAAATACCGATTTTTTAAACACATTTTTTGCAAACCAATCAAAGTCTAATTTTTTAAACCCAAACAATTGTTTTTCTATTTTTTGGAATACCGGTGGGTGCTGACTTTTCGGAATGTTGTAATAGTACATTTCCATCATGGAAGAAAGTAATTCTTTATCAATCTCCGCATTATAATCTTTATAAAAATCTTTTGCTGTATTTTTTAAATCCCTTAATGCCTCTCTTCTTTCTTTCCCATCTTCTTTTGGTAAGCGACTTACCATATTATTCATCATAAAAGAAAAATACAATATTTCTGCCCCTTGAAAAACAGCTTCATTTAGGTATGTTCTTGCCACACTCATTTTTCTGTTGGTAAAATAAGCGTCCTCAATTAAATCCAATGCTTTGCCATATTTCTCTACTCTTGCAGCATCACCATTTGCCACCCACACTCTAAACTCATCCTCAATTTCTCTTTTCTTTTCATATACTCTCATTCGCTTTAAGCCCTTGCTTTGCCCGATAAAGTATTTCCAATAATTAGAAGTTTGTGCATATTTTGCAGCATACTGAATTTTGGTTTTTTTACTGGCATCCATTCCCGCTTTCATAATTGCTAATTTCTCACTTCTAATATCCACTGTGGTAGGATTTGTTTGTTCTAATGCCTCTTTTGCTCCATAAGAAGTAAGGTATCTATCGGTTCTTCCTGGGTAGCCAAAAATCATAGTATAATCGCCATTTTCTACTCCATTTAATTGTATTGGCAAATGATGTTTTGGCTTATATGGCACATTTTCATTTGAATATTCTGCAGGACTGCCATCTGCTGCCATATATACTCTGAACAAAGCAAAATCACCAGTGTGTCTTGGCCACATCCAGTTGTCCGTATCGCCACCAAATTTTCCAATAGCAGATGGAGGTGCACCAACTAATCTTACATCCTTATAGGTTTCAGAAATTAACAAATAATATTCATTTCCACCAAAGAAAGATTTCACTCTTGCATTATAATGCGTTCCCTCAGTCGCCTGTTCAACAATTTTACTTATCGCCTCTCTTATTTTTACCTTTCTATCTGCTTCCGATAAGTTTAGGGTATCAAATCCTGCTAAAACTCTATCGGTTACGCTTTCAATACTTACTAAAAAAGTAGCAGTAAGCCCTTGGTTTTCCAACTCCTCTTCTCTACTCATAGCCCAAAATCCATCTTTTAAGTAATCATTACTTACTGAGGAATGCGTTTGAATTGCATCAAAAGCACAATGATGATTGGTAAGCATTAAGCCTTCTGATGAAATCATTTCACCTGTACAAAACCCTCCTAAAGATACAATAGCATCTTTAAGTGATGAGTTATTTACTGAGTATAAATCCTCAGCAGTTAATTGCAATCCATGAGCTTGCATATCGCTCTCATTCATTGCTTGTAAAAGTTGTGGTAACCACATTCCCTCATCAGCTATTGCTGTAAATGAGAAAAATCCTGCCATTACGATTGATAAAATTTTTTTAGTCATTGTTATTATTTTTTGTTTGTGCAAATTTAACGGAATAATTTTGTGGCAAGTATAAAGAAGGGTAGATTTATTAAAGGAAATTGTTAATAAGCAAAATGAATAAAAATCATAAGTTTGCAGCATGAATTTTTCAAAAATAAAATACGGAATATTTGCATTTATAATTGTGCTTTTACTCATGCCAATTGGCCATGCAATAATGGTTTTAATAGAGCATTATTTTCACCACAATATGCTGTTAGCTGCCTTTGGATTAGGTGTTGGAGGAATGTCTCTTGTGTTTTTAGGAGTTGTAAAAGATGACAATAAAAAAACAGGAACACTACTTGGTTTGCTAGGAGGGATATTAGTATGGACTGGTTGGGTGGAATTCTCATTTGTGTGGATTGCACAAAAACTAAATGTATCACCACTTATGGAAGATGGTGAAGTAGCTACTAAACCAGAATACTTAGTGATGATGTCATCTTTAGGATTGCTTTCAGTTTTTACTATGTTCTTTTTGTCTTCTCAAACAAGGTGTCAGTTTTTTAATTGGTTTCAGAGAGTTTTCGGAATAAAAGTAAAAACGAAAGCTTTAGAAAAAGCAGAGAAATTTATTGCTGTTACTACTTTTATAGAAACGATAATGTTGTTGTGGATGTTCTATATCGTATTACTTTTAGTTTATGATGAAGATATTGCGGGTTCAAATCATCCTATGACATTTGTTGTTGCTTTTGGCTCATTGTTTTGGTCAATTTATTTGTTTTTGAAACTGATTAAAATTCAGCAATTTGATTATGCAATACGATATGCTGTGCCTACAGTAATTATTTTTTGGAATTTTGTAGAAGTAATGGGTAGATGGGATTTACTAAATGAGATTTGGGTTGCACCAACTGAATATGTAATAGAAGTGAGTATTATATTTGCCTTATTTTTTGCCTTTACTTGGTATTATATAAGAGAAATAAAAAAAGAAAAACAAGCTTAGATGGAAGAAAAGAAACTTACAAGAATAAATAAATTCCTATCTGAAATAGGGTATTGTTCAAGGCGTGCAGCTGATAAGTTAATTGAACAAGGAAGAATAAAAATAAATGGAGAAGTTCCTTTAATGGGAACAAAAGTTTCTGATGAGGATGAGGTTTCAGTAAACGGAAAAGTAGTACATAGAGCCAAGAAAAAGAAGATGGTTTATATTGCTTTTAATAAACCAGTTGGTATTGTTTGTACTACCGACCAAGTAAGAGAGAAAAATAATATCATTGATTACATCAATTATCCAACACGAATTTTTCCAATTGGCAGATTAGATAAACCATCAGAAGGATTAATTTTCCTTACAAATGATGGAGATATTGTAAACAAGATTTTGCGTGCCCGTAATAATCATGAAAAAGAATATGAAGTAACAGTTAGTAAGCCAATAACCAAGGAATTTATTGAAGCAATGGGGAATGGAATTCCAATACTAGATACAATAACTCGTAAATGCTTTGTAAAACAAACAAATAAAAAGAAGTTCAAGATTATCCTAACGCAAGGGCTCAACCGCCAAATTAGAAGAATGTGTGAGTACTTAGAGTATGATGTTAGAAAACTGAAAAGAGTAAGAATCATGAACATCAAACTTGACATACCAGTGGGTGAATACCGTGATTTCACAGCTACAGAATTGAACCAAATTAATCAGTCAGTAGAGAATTCTATTAAAACTTTTGAGGAAGGAAAATCTATTAATTAGCTAACTTCAACTTCATTCCACTTCCTAAAATAAGACCATCAGCATGTCCTGCTAAAGAGTTATCCTTAGTTTTAACATGTATGTGCATGTTAGTGGTGTGGTGCGTAAAAATTGCATGATGTGATTTTGAATAGAAACCAAACATATCAACTTCAGTGTTTTCTATAGTACCGTAAAGCCCAGAATGAATGTGTTTTTCATGTGAATGTTTAGTATCACCATCTTTCCAATTTATTACATGCCAATCAAATGATTTTGGAGTTCCATCTAACATAAAAGGAAATGGTTTTTCTGTGTCAATCCCATTGTTTTTTGCTGTTGCTTCTACAAAAACTTCCAATTCTTCATAAGTGCTAACGCTATCAGGAATATCATAAGTATTCCAATTTTCAACAATAGCATAAACAAATAGGCAAGCATCTTTATTATAGGAGTTATCAAACTCCATTTCAGTGCCATTTACTGATGTGTTGAATACTTCTCCGTCCAAAATAAGAATTTCCCCTTTTAAGTTTTCAATTGCACCTAGTGCGTATAAATGTTCATAATTTTCAAATTCATTCAAGTCTGCTTTTGCAGTTAAATCACCTTTATGCATCATGTTTTTTAATGCACCCCTCCATTTTACTTCCGTTCTTGAAGTTTCTGTTATTACTTCTGATTTTTTTGTTTCTCCCCCACAAGCTATTATTAAAGTTGCAGATAATACTACTAGTACATTTTTCATTTTATTTATTTTTTAAAACAGGAACAGCCGAACAGGCCTCCCCAAACATTAAACTACTTACAATATTTTGTAATTTTTTAGTTATTTCAATATAGAGTTCTTCAGAAAGAGGAATGTTCCCACACCCTTTTACAATTACTTTCTTGCCTTCAAATTCAGAAGAATTTAAGTTCTTTATATTTTGTAAGAATACCTTCTGAAAAACTTCTTCCTTATCACCAAAATGCACTTCAGAAATAGGATTGAGATAGGAGGTAATTAACATATAAGCCCACATAGGAATTATTGCATTTGTACTGCAATAAAGAGCAACTTGTTTTTCTTTATAATTAGAGAAATCAAATTCATTTAGTTTTGTTCTGAACTCTTTTTCTTTCAGAATAAACCCTTCCAAAAGAAAATCTTTTACATCAAAAATTGCAATAGAATTTTGTGGTGCATAATCAACTAAATCTATAGTTATAAGGTCAGAATTAGCTACTCTATTTATGATTTCACCACTACTCATTACAACATTCCTAACTCCAATCTTGCTTCTTCACTCATCATGTCTTTAGTCCAAGTTGGTTCAAAAACAATTTCAACCTTTGCTCCTTTTACTGAAGGTAAAGTTTTTACTCTTTCCTCCACCTCAACAGGAAGGGTTTCGGCAACTGGGCAATTAGGAGTTGTAAGTGTCATGGTAATTTTAACATCACATTCATCACTCACTTCCACATCATAAATAAGACCTAAATCATAAATATTTACTGGAATTTCAGGATCATAAATTTCACAAATAACCTCTATTACTTGCTCTCCAATTTTTTGTAATTCTTCTTCTGTTTTCATATTAATTACCGTAAGCTAATGCGTAAATTTTCATTTGTTTTATCATGGATACTAATCCGTTTGCTCTTGTTGGAGATAATTGTTCTTTAAGTCCAATTTTATTAATAAAGCTCAAATCTGCATTTGTAATAGCATTTGCCTTTTGCCCAGAAAGTACTTGTATCAAAATTGCAATAATTCCTTTTGTCATTATTGCATCACTATCAGCTGTATAGATTATTGTTCCATCTTTCTCTTGTGCATACAACCAAACCCTACTCTGACAACCCTTTATTAAATTGTCATCAATTTTATGTTTTTCATCAATTGCAGGAAGTTCTTTTCCTAAATCAATAAGGTATTCGTACTTCTGCATCCAATCATCAAAAAGTTCAAAATCCTCAATGATTTCTGTTTGTATTTCACTTATTGTTTTCATTAACTTAACATCATTTTTGCTTGTTTAATTGCATTAATACAAACATCAATTTCCTCTTTTGTATTGTACACTGTAATAGAAATCCTTGCAGTTCCTGGAATATTGAATCTTTTCATTATAGGTTGAGTACAATGATGTCCTGTTCGGATTGCAACCCCTAATTTATCTAAAATCATACCAATATCATAAGGATGTAAATCATTAATATTAAAAGAAATAATTCCAGATTTGTTTTTTGAAGTTCCATAAATTTTAACACCTTCAATTTTCAGAATTTCTTTTGTTGTATATTGCAATAAGTCGTTTTCATGTTTTGCAATGTTTTCAACTCCTAGTTCAGTAATAAAATCAATTGCATTTTTAAATGCAATAACCCCAGCAATGTTAGGAGTTCCCGCTTCAAATTTATGTGGTAAATCTGCATAAGTTGTTCCAGAAAAACTAACCTCTTTTATCATTTCACCACCACCTTGATATGGAGGTAATTTGTTTAATAAATCTTCTTTTCCGTACAACACTCCAACTCCTGTTGGTCCGTACATTTTATGAGCTGAAAACACATAATAATCTGCATTTAACTCTTGCATATTTAACGAAATGTGAGATGCAGCTTGTGCTCCATCAATCATAACTTTTGCTCCTACATTATGTGATTTCGCTATGATTTTTTCAATAGGATTTATAGTTCCAAGTGCGTTAGAAACATGAGAAACAGCAACTAATTTTGTGTTTTTTGAAAGTAAGTTTTCAAACTCCATCATATCCAACTCTCCATTATCCAAAATAGGAATTACTTTTAAAGTAGCGCCACTTATTTCACAACACATTTGCCAAGGAACAATGTTTGAATGATGTTCTAACTCAGAAATAATGATTTCATCCCCATCATTTAATAGGGAACGATATCCGTTTGCAATAAGGTTAATTGAATCAGTTGTTCCTTTAGTGAAAATGATTTCTCGAGAATATTTTGCTCCTATAAATTCCTTTATTGTATTTCTTGTTTGTTCAAATTTATCGGTTGCTAAACCACTTAAGAAATGAACTCCTCTATGAACATTAGAGTTTTCATCTTCATAGTTATTTTTTACAGCATCAATTACTGATTTTGGTTTGTGTGTTGTAGCCCCATTATCAAAATACACTAAATCTTTCCCATTTACCTTTTTGTTAAGGATAGGAAACTGTTCTCGTATTTTGTTAATATCTAACATTACAATGAAAAATCTAAGTCAACATTTAATTTTTGAGATAATAAATTTTTAGCAAGTAAACCTACCTTGTCAATTGTTATATTATCTATCGCTTCAGATGCAAATGCATAGGTTAAAACCGCTTTTGCTTCTGTAATTCCAATACCTCTGCTTCTCATATAAAACAATGCGTCATCATCTAACTGACCAATAGTACAACCATGACTACATTTTACATCATCAGCATAAATTTCTAGTTGAGGTTTACTATCAATTGTTGCATCTTCACTTAATAAGAGGTTATTGTTAGATTGGAATGCATCAATTTTCTGAGAGTCCTGACGAACCATAATTTTACCATTAAACACACCTTTAGATTTACCTAAATAAATTCCTTTATACATTTCGTTAGAACGACAATGTGCACTTTTATGATCTACAAAAGTATGATTGTCAGCAAATTGGGAGTCAGTTAGAATAGAAACTCCATTCATATTACTCTCACAATTCGTTCCGTTTTGTTCAAAATTCAGGTTATTTCTGATAAATTCTCCACCAAAAATAAGAGTGTTTATATTACAAGTCGAATCTTGTTTTTGATAAACAACCATAGTGTCAATTAGTTTTGACTCAGATGTATTATTCTGAATTTTATTGTATTCTATATTGGTATTTTTACCACAAGAAATTTGTGTACAATGATTTGTAAATGATGAATTACAACCTACATTTTGAATTTTCTCAATGAACTTTGCTTCAGAATTTTCTCCAACAGAAATAGAGTTTCTGTATTGAGTAAAATTATTTTCAACCGTATTGAAAAATAAGATTTCAATAGGTTTTTCAATGATAGAATTTTTATCTACAGTAATAGTAAAACCACTTTTAGATAATGATGCGTTAAGTTTAGAAATCGCATCTGTTCCATAGCTTTTAAAGTCAGAGAAAGTAGAAATTTTTACATTCGATATTTCAGGTTTTGAAATTAATTTTCCATCTACAAAAACTATTTTATCTTTATACCCTAATGAGTATTTATTAATTGTAATCTCATCAATTTTTGTTCCTGTTTCTTCAATAAGGAAATCTTCAGATATTATCTTTTTTAAGGAGGTGTATTTCCATTCTTCATCTTTTGTTGTAGGAAATCCTTCAGATAGAAAAGAATCAAATATTTCCCTTTTATCAGAAGATAATTCTAAGGTTTCAGAATAAGATTTTATATTATTAATTAAGCCCACTTTTTATCTGCTTCTTTTATTATTGTATCATAACCTCTCTCATCTAGTTCATGAGCAAGTTCTTTCCCTCCAGATTTAACAATCCTTCCGTTATATAAAACATGTACAAAATCAGGTACAATGTAGTCCAAAAGTCTTTGATAATGAGTAATTACAATTGTAGCATTCTCCTCAGATTTTAACTTATTTACACCATTAGCAACTACCCTTAAAGCGTCAATATCCAATCCTGAATCTGTTTCATCTAAAATAGATAGTTTAGGTTCTAACATTGCCATCTGAAAAATTTCATTCCTCTTTTTTTCTCCTCCCGAAAACCCTTCATTCATATTTCTTGAAAGATATCCTTTTTTCATTTCTAAAAGATTCATTTTTTCTTTCATCATTTTTAATAAATCTTTAGCTGGCATAGGATCTAACCCTTGTGCTTTTCTTTTTTCGTTAAGAGCAGTTTTAATAAAGTTAGAAACTGAAATCCCAGGGATTTCAACAGGATATTGAAAAGAAAGAAAAACTCCTTTATGAGCTCTTTCCTCTGGAGATAAATCTAATAAATCAACTCCATTAAACTCAATAGAACCTCCATCAACTTCATAATCTTCTTTCCCTGCAATTACAGATGAAAGAGTACTTTTCCCAGAACCATTTGGTCCCATTATAGCATGTACTTCCCCAGCTTTTACTTCTAGGGTTATTCCTTTCAGAATTTGATTGTCCTCAACTCCTGCCTTTAAATTGTTTATTTTTAACATTTTATGCGTTTTAACCTACTGAACCTTCTAGGCTGATTTCTAATAATTTTTGTGCTTCTACTGCAAATTCCATTGGAAGTTGATTTAATACATCTTTACAATAACCATTTACAATTAATGCAATTGCTGCTTCTGTTCCTATTCCTCTTTGGTTGCAATAAAAAATTTGGTCTTCTCCAATTTTTGATGTTGTTGCCTCATGCTCTACTTTGGATGAGCTATTTTTTACTTCTATATATGGGAAAGTGTGAGAGCCACATTTATCTCCCATTAATAAAGAATCACATTGTGAAAAGTTACGCGAGTTTGTAGCTCCTTTTGATATTCGAACTAAACCTCTATAATTCCCATTACTTTTTCCTGCTGAAATTCCTTTTGCAATAATTGTACTCTTTGTGTTTTTTCCAAGGTGAATCATCTTAGTTCCGGTATCTGCTTGCTGATGATTATTCGTAACAGCAACAGAGAAAAACTCTCCAATTGAGTTATCACCCTTTAAAATACAAGATGGATATTTCCAAGTTACAGCTGATCCTGTTTCTACTTGAGTCCAAGAAATTTTAGCGTTTGTATGGCAAATCCCTCTTTTTGTTACAAAATTAAATACCCCTCCAACTCCCTCTTCATTTCCTGGGTACCAATTTTGTACAGTTGAATATTTTATATCTGCATTATCCATTGCGATAAGTTCTACCACTGCAGCATGTAGTTGATTTTCATCTCTCATTGGTGCAGTACAACCTTCCAAATAACTAACCTGACTTCCCTCATCTGCAATTAAAAGTGTTCTTTCAAATTGTCCTGTTCCTGCCTCATTTATTCTGAAGTAAGTAGAAAGTTCCATTGGGCACTTTACTCCTTTTGGAATGTAACAAAATGAACCATCAGAAAACACAGCTGAGTTAAGTGCTGAAAAGAAGTTGTCTCTTACAGGAACAACAGTACTTAAATACTTTTTTACCAATTCAGGATGTTCTTGAATAGCTTCAGAAATAGAACAGAAAATAATTCCTTTTTCAGCTAGTGTTTCTTTAAATGTATTTGCTACTGAAACAGAATCCATTACAATATCAACAGCAACATTCGCCATTCTTTTTTGCTCTTCTAATGAAATGCCTAGTCTGTCAAAAGTCTTTTTCATTTCAGGATCTAAGTCATCTAAACTATCTAAAACAGGCTTTTGTTTTGGAGCAGAGTAATAAATTACATCTTGATAATTTGGTTTTTCATATGATACATTTGCCCAATCTGGCTCTTCCATTTCAAGCCATGCTCTATATGCATTAAGTCTGTACTCAAGCATCCATTCTGGTTCGTTTTTTTTTGCAGAAATAATACGAACCACATCTTCACTAAGTCCTTTTGGAATAGTATCGGCTTCAATATCAGTTGTAAAACCGTATTTGTATTCAGAGGAAGTTACTTCTTCTAGTAACTCATCTTCTGATTGTTGTTTTTTTTCGCTCATTCTAAATTTTTAAAGAGAAAAACTCTCTCCACATCCGCAAGTTCTGCTTGCATTAGGATTATTAAAAACAAATCCTTTTCCGTTTAATCCATCAGAAAATTCTAATGTTGTTCCAACTAAGTACAAAAAGCTCTTTTTATTTACCAAAAGTTTGATGCCATTATCCTCAATAAGCTCATCATCATCATTTTTTGTGTTGTCAAAGTCTAATTTATAGCTTAAACCCGAACACCCACCACTTTCAACACCAACTCTTACAAATTGTTTGTTTTCAGTATCTTTATCTAGTAGATAAAGTAATCTTTCTTTTGCTGAATCGCTTATTTTAATCATTTATTTAGAATCATTCTAGTTAGGGCGGCAAATATACGAAATTATGAGCAGATTTTATGTATCTTTGCCCAATGAGTATATTTGAAGATAAAGGAGTAAATACAACCTCAATTGAAAGTTTGGGGGAGTTTGGTTTAATTGATCATCTTACAAAAGATATCAAAACTAAAAATAGTTCCACAATTAAAGGAATTGGGGATGATGCTGCTGTTATTGATATGGGAGATAAGTATCAATTAGTGAGTACTGATTTGTTAGTTGAGGGAGTTCATTTTGATTTGGCATATATGCCTTTAAAACATTTGGGTTATAAAGCGGTTGCTGTTAATGTATCAGATATTTGTGCAATGAATGGTGATGCAAAACAGATTACGCTTGGGCTTGCAATGAGTAATAGATTTACAGTAGAGGCATTGGAGGAGCTTTATGAAGGAATTAATTTAGCTTGCGAACATTATGGAGTGGATTTAGTTGGTGGAGACACTACTTCTTCTACTTCAGGTTTGATGATAAGTGTTACAGTTTTGGGAGAAGTTGAAAAAGATAAAATCACTTACAGAAGTGGTGCTAAGGTTAATGATTTAGTGGTTTGTACTGGCGATTTAGGTGCTGCTTATTTAGGATTGCAATTATTGAATAGAGAAAACCAACTGTTTAGAGAAAATCCTAAAATGCAACCAGATTTGAGTGGAAACGATTATGTACTTGGCAGACAATTAAAACCGGAAGCAAGAGTAGAAATTGTGAAAAAACTAAATAAATTAGAAATAATTCCTACTTCTATGATTGATATTTCTGATGGACTTTCTTCTGAGGGCTTGCATATTGCCAAAAATTCTGATGTTAGCGTTCAAATTTATGAAGATAAAATTCCTTTGGATATTTCTGCAATTAACTTGGCAGAAGAATTGAATTTGAATCCTATTTTGTGTGCATTAAGTGGAGGGGAAGATTATGAGCTACTTCTTACAATAAATCAGAAGGATTATGAAAAACTAAAATCGGATGTTGACTTTACTACTATTGGGCATATTGCTGATAAATCAGAAGGAAGTAATTTTATTGCAAAAGATGGCAGTTCGCACCCCCTAACTGCACAAGGTTGGGATGCTATTAAAATGGACTGAATAAGTAATAATTGAACTCTAATTTGAAAATCTACTCTGCTAGAGTAAAAATCAAAAAAAGAGCAACTAATACTCTACAGAATATCTAAGATTGAATAGATAAGATTTACATCCTACTTGCTTTTTTTATTGAAACTTTGGTCTCATTTTTGCACTATAATTAAAACGAATAATGAAAAAACTTAGCATAATATTATTTTTTGCAATTGGAATTAGCACTCAATCTAATGCTCAAATACATTTAAGATTTGGAACTCCTAGCGTACAATATGATGATACTGCAAGTTTTGGAGATTTTATTTCTTATGCTTTTTGGATTGCAAATGATGGCCCTGATACTTTAGTAGAGCCAATTGATATTAATCTTTTAATAACGGATTCTGCACAAACAAATAGTTTTAATTCATTTTTAGGAAATTACGCACTTACTAATAATTTCCTTGCACCAAACGATAGCTTATTTATTATTAGTTGGGATCATATTACGCCAATGAAATATTCCAATGGCGATAATATTGTAGTTATTTGGCCTAATTTCACTTCTCCAAGCACCCCCCTTTCTTACGAGATTTTTACTGGCGATTTAAATGTGAGCAATACTTCCTCAGTACAAGAAAAAACCATTGATAAATCATTACTAATTTACCCTAACCCTGTAATTGAAACGGCAACTATACAAACTGAAAATCAATCGAAAATAAATAGGTTTAGAATGTTTGATATTTCAGGAAAAATAATTCGTAATATAGCAATAAGTAATCAAAATTATGTGGTATTTAAAAAACAAGAATTACCCCAAGGAATTTATTTTATAGAAATTACAACAAACGAAAAAAAATATTTACAAAAAATTATTATTAACTAACAAAAATAGAAATTATGAAACACTTTATGTTCACAAACTCGACTAAAAATCTCATTAATGTGAGTAAAACAAAAACAATTAAAAATGCAGCACTTTTATTGGTGGCAATACTAATGATATTTGCGAGAAGTTTATCGGCTCAAATAGTGCTAAACATTCAAGGGAATATATCTGATTTAAATGGAGCTCCTATTGCACTACAAGATGTTGGTTTTACTACCGATACTAATGTAGGTATAATGGGAATGGCAACCACCGATTCGCTCGGAAATTATGCTGGAGTTTTAACCACTTCTCCAAACGGAGGAACCTTAGGAGGAGTGCTTTTTGTCGGCACAGAAGATTGTAATAATAATGTGATTGTAAACACTCACTTTTTTTCTGCTACAACTCCACTTCCAATTATTTCCAATTTTGTTATTTGTGCTCCACTTATTGGAAGCCCATGTGCTTTATCTGCTTCTATTGCTTATGATTCCACTACAAATACGCTAACACCAATAATAAGCGGAACTCCACCTTATTCTTTTTTTTGGAACAATAATGGAAATTGGCAACCCCCTTACTATTATTATCCTAATTGGTGTGTAACTATTACAGATGCAAATGGTTGTGATACTACTATATGCGAAAATTCAAACCCTAATTGGCCTTGCGCTATTCCAAATTTAACAGTAGTGCGTGATACCAACACCAATATTTTAGAGGTTAATCAAATCTCATCTAATTTCACTTACCATTGGACTAATGGCGACACTTCTCATTTTACCAATTACTATCCTAATTGGTGCGTATATGTAGTGGATTTAAACGGTTGTGATACCACAATTTGTGAAGGAAATACCTCTGCAGGAAACTGTATTGACCCTTCATTAATTAATCCTAATGCAATTTGCCCTACTATTTATAATCCAGTTTGTGGATGTGATAGTGTAACTTATAGCAATCCTTGTGAAGCAACAAATTATGGTGGTGTTACATCTTATACTTATGGTCCTTGCGGGATTAATCCTCCATCTTGCCATGCATCCTTCCAAAGCACACAAGTAAACGCTTCTGATAGTACGCACTTTTTCAATCTTTCTTCTGGGACAACAACATCTACTACTTATTTCTGGGATTTTGGAGATGGAAACACATCTAATGATGAAAATCCAATTCATTTGTATGCGAATAGTGGAGCTTACACAGTTTGCTTAACTATTGTAGATTCTGCTAATAATTGCTTTGATACGGAATGTCATTTAATTACCGTGATAATTGGAGGAGGAACTAACCCATGTGTTTTATCGGGTGTTTCAGTTACTATTGATACAAATACTATGGTAATGGAGGCAACATGGAATTCAAATTATTCTTACTATTGGACTAATGGGTCTTCTACTCAACACACTAATTACTATCCTCAGTGGTGTGTGCATGTAGTAGATAGTGCAAGTGGTTGTGATACTATTATTTGTGAAAGTGCAAATCCTTCTCCTTGTCAGGCTCAGTTTTATTGGAGCCCTGGATTTACACCAAATACAGTTGAGTTTTTTGATTATTCATTTGGTGGAAATATCACCTCTTGGTATTGGGATTTTGGTGACGGAACAACCTCTAACCAACAAAACCCTGTACATAATTATAGTAATTCTGCTTCTGGATTTTACTTGGTTTGTTTAACAATTACTACCGGAAATCCTAATGGAACAAATAATTGCGTTAGTACTTATTGCGACAGCATACATATTCAAAACATGAATAATTGTCATGCAAGTTTTTATTATGCCGATTTAGGAAATAATACTGCACAATTTACCAATACATCTTTTCCAATGGGTGGAATTTTTGGGCCAATAGTAGAGTTTGATTTAGATTATGGTGATGGAAATGTAGATTATTCTTTTACAGGAAATCCTTCTCATACTTATGCTACTGCAGGAACTTATTATGCTTGTCTTACAATTACAGTTGCTGATTCAAGTGGAAATGTAATTTGTACTGACACTTATTGCGATAGCATAACAGTTACTTCTGGTGCAACTCCTTGTCATGCTGAATTTACTTTCTTTAGAGATACAGTAACGATTATGAATAATGGAACAATCACTTATTCTGGTCTTGGAAATATTTTTCACTTTATTGATTTATCTACTCCTATTGGTATGATTGCCACTTGGAGTTGGGATATGGGAGATTTTGGAGCAGGAACTTATTTGCAAGGCACATCAAATAGTTCGCAATTCCCAATTTATGAATACGATACTGCTGGGACTTATTATGCTTGCCTTACAATAACTACAACTCCTGTTGCAGGTGGACAATCTTGTACAAGCACTTATTGCGATACAATGACAGCTTTTGCAATGCAAACTACAGGAATTGATGCGCTTGATTTTGTGAAAGAGATTAATGTTTATCCTAACCCAGCAAATCAATTACTTACAATTGATATGATTACTACCAAAAAAGGTAAGTTAGAAATTAATATCATCAATATGATGGGACAAATGGTTAATACAAATACTTTGTCTGCTGTAAATGGACAAGCAAAGCTTACTACTAATGTATCTCATCTGCCTAATGGGATATATACCATTGAAATTGTTGTAAACAACAGTAAACTCCATAAGAGAATGGTTATTAGTAGATAATTCAAGTCTATGTTTTGGTTTAGGTAAAAATGAGGGCTTTCGCCCTCATTTTTTATAGCTTAGATTTTAGCCAAAGATTGTAATTTATAACATCAATATCATCAGCTGTTTCATCATCAATTAATGTAATAAATTGATTAATTTTTTTGAGAAGATTTTTGTCTTGATTTAAATTGTTGCAAAACATTAGTTTTGAAATAATCTCAATTACAGATAAATCCCTTTTAAACTCATTTAAAGATAGTGTTTCTTTATAAGTTCGTTTGATGTATTTTATTCTGCTTTCAATGGTATCAAAATCTCCCAATTGAAAACGAATAATTAATGATGCAATTTGTATTTTTAGCTGAAATGATTTGCCAATATCTACAAAATCGTCATGCAACAATAGCCGAGATAA
Organism: uncultured Weeksellaceae bacterium; assembly: GCA_964452095.1. GTDB lineage: Bacteria > Bacteroidota > Bacteroidia > Flavobacteriales > BACL11 > DUAL01. The sequence continues at coordinate 6,992 of CAYVKX010000010.1, read as the reverse complement.
ATTCTTAATTGCTGAACGATTTTTCCCCTGATCGAAATAAATAAGGGCTGTATTCAAATAAATGAAAACCGTATAAGTTGGAAGTTGTTTTATGATGGTATTTCTCCTTGCTTCATCTAATATTTTAAGTGCATGACTTTTATCTAATGCTGAATAATTTATCACCAAAGCATTGTAATAATAAAATAAATATTTGTCTTTTAAAAACCCTCCGTGTTCATTCATTGCATTTTTTAGTTTTTCTGCATAATCAAGCGATTTTTTTAATTTGTGCGTTTTGTACAAGCAATTAGTTAAATAAGTAAGCATGGATAGCTTTTCCTCATGGGTTGTTTTGGTGAAAATTTTATCTTGATTAAATTCTTTAAATGTGTGTAAAAGATATTCTTCCAAAGCCACAAAATCATGGCTTTGCAATAATATTCTGCTTACTAATTGATATACTTTTATTCTGAATTTGGGGCTTTTTGGAATCTTTTTGTTTTCAGCAAAATTCTTCAGCACATCTTGCAAAATTTCATTAACCGATTCTCCTTTTGCTCCAAAATTTTGTGCAGTTTTTATTTTATACATTACGGCAGCTAATAGCAAATCAATTTCTTGAACCCAATTTAGGCGTTCGGTATTTTCTCTTTTCTTTTCGATATATTCCTCTACATTTATCGAAACCATATCGTAAGAAAGCTTCAAAATTTCAGCATAAATAATGGATAATAATTCAAATGCCTCTACACTTTCTGCTTTGCTTTCCGCCTTTTTTAAATAGTAAAAACTCAAATCCACATCCCCTTTTCGCTTATATACCCTTGAAAGAAGTACCGATTGTAAAATGTAAATATCTTTTTCTCTAGACAGATGCTGCAACATCATGCTTTTGTTTAAATCTTTAAATAGTCGATTCTTTAGCTGATAAAATGCATTTTTGTTATCTTTATAAAGTTTTTTGGAGATGTATTGTTCATCATAATCCTCATTATGCCGCTTTATATAGTCGAAAAGTAAAACATCTTTTCGCTCTTTATTACTATTAGTACGAGAAGCAAAAAGTTTATAAAACCGACTTTCTTCTTTATTTAAAGTAGCTATTATTTTTTGAAGAATGTTCATAAAAACAAAATTTGAACGGCTAAGATAGGAATAAAATATTTTCAAAATGTGGTTTTTTCTATTATTTTGTTCGTAAACTTGTAGTGTGAAAACAAAAGCTCTCATATTAACCTTAATTATTTCCTTTTTTGCCGTAAGCTCTAAAGCCCAAAACGGAAGTATTATTACTTCATTTGGTTATGATGGAATAAGTATTCCTGATACGGTAGCAATGGGGGATACTATTGAGTTTTCTTGTTGGGTAGTAAATGCAGGAGATGATGTGTTGGCAGAAAACATTTTACTAAAAGCCGCACTATATAATAGTGCTCTAGGATTAATAAACACTAGAACAATTGGCGGTCAAGGTCCTAACTTTATTTATCCTGGCGATAGTATTCAGTTTGTTCCAGGATTTTTGTTTGAAGTAGTTACCCAACAAAATTATCAGATTGGCGATAACATTGTGGTGATTTGGCCAAAGGCAGATGTGCCAGGATCAATCAGCCAAAGTAATCAGTATATTTACAAAAATGTTCATGTTACTTCTGGCTCATCAGTTTCTTCTATTAGCGAGAATAGTAATCTGAGATTGTATTTCTATCCTCAACCTGCTAAAGATAAACTCTATTTAACAGAAGATATTAAATCCTTACAAATATTCAATATTTTAGGAAAAAGTATGTGCGAGTTTAATAGTATAGAGTCCTCAATTACAATCTCTCATATTCCTGAAGGACTATATTTAGTAAAAATGTTAACTAAAAAAGGGAGTGAAAGGGTTCAAAAGCTAATTATTAAGCGATAATTACACACAAAAAACTGTCTTAAACACATAAGATTTAGCTATTCATCAACTCTTCAATTTCATAAGCCTCAATAGGAATATTTTTCATCAAATCATCTGGTCCGTTTGCTGTAACTAAGATGTCATTCTCAAGTCTGATTCCTAAGCCTTCCTTTTGAATGTAAATTCCAGGCTCACAAGTAAACACCATCCCTTCTTTCATTGGCCAGTCCATACTTCCAACATCATGCACATCTAGTCCTAAATAATGGGAAGTTCCGTGCATAAAGTATTTTCTAAAAAGTGGATTCTTTGGGTCTTGCTTTTGCACATCATGTTTGTCTAAAAGCCCTAAATTGACAAGTTCTAGCTCCATGATCCTACCAATTTCTTTGTTGTAATTTTTAAATTCAGTACCTGGGGCTAACATTTTAGTTGCTTCCTTCATTACATGCAATACAGAATTATAAACCGCTTTTTGTCTTTCAGAAAATTTACCATTTACTGGAACAGTCCTAGTTAAATCAGAAGCATAATTTGCATATTCTGCACCAAAATCCATAAGCAGAATGTCGCCATCTTTACACTCTTTATTGTTGTCAATATAATGTAAAACACATGAGTCTGCTCCAGATCCAATAATTGGCTGGTAAGCAAATCCGTTTGATCTAGTTTTTAAGAATTCGTGCATTAATTCTGCTTCAATTTCATACTCCATTACTCCAGGTTTTATCATTGGAAGTATTCTTCTAAGCCCTTTTTCTGTAATTTTACAAGCGTTTTGCATTAAAGCAATTTCAATATCTGATTTAATTGCTCTAAGCTCGTGCATAATTGGAGCAACTTCTTTTATTCTTTTGTTTGAGAATTTATCTACAATCATATTTCTAAACCTATCATCTCTAGTTTGAACTTCAGAAGCTGAACGGCTATGAATATTTTTATTAAGGTAAATACTATCGCATTTAGAAATCATTTCAGCTAATGTATTTTCTAACTCATTTAACCAAAAAACAGTTTTTATTCCTGAAGTTTTAAAAGCACCCTCTTTTGTAAGTTTTGCTCCTTCCCAAATTGCAATATGTTCGTTTGTTTCTTTTAAAAATAACACTTCACGCATGTTTTCATCAGGATGATTTGGAAATAAAACCAGGACACTTTCTTCTTGATCCACTCCACTTAACCAAAATAAATCATTATTTTGCCTAAAGGGCATAGTACCATCTGCATTGGTAGGCATTACATCATTAGCATTAAAAATTGCGATTGCATTCCCTTTAATTTCATTAAAAAACAAAGCTCTGTTTTTTATAAATAACTGATTGTCAATTGGTAAATATTTCATAATTGTAAAAATTTAAGGATTCAAAAGTAAGTAAAATCTTCAGTAATCTATAATGATTCTTAATTTGTATTTTATGATGTATTTCATGCTTTGTTTTCGTTTTTGACTATTATATTTGCGACTTAATATTTATACAATTTATAATGAGTAATGGTTTATCAACTTCCTCAGTAGGAAGAAAAGTTTTAATGGCCTTATCGGGCTTCTTCTTGTTGTTCTTTTTAGCACAGCATTTTGTTATCAATTTACTTTCAGTTATTGATACTGATACCTTTAATGAGGTTTCTCATTTTATGGGAACCAACCCTATGATACAGTTTTTAATGCAACCTATTTTGTTGTTTGGAGTTGTTTTCCACTTAGGAATGGGAATGTATTTAGAAAGCCAAAATAGTGCTGCTCGCCCTATTAAATACGCAATGGATAAACCATCAGAAAACTCTAATTGGATGAGTAGAAATATGCTTATTACTGGTATCATGGTAATGCTATTTTTAGGACTTCATTTTTATGACTTCTGGTTCCCAGAGATTAAAACAAAATTTATTGAAGGTGATTGGAGTGGTTTGCATAATGGAGAATTCAGGTATTGGGAAGAATTACACCATAAGTTTCAAGATATAATTAGAGTTTCAATTTATTCTGTTGCTTTTATTTTCTTAGGCCTTCATTTATCTCATGGTTTTCAATCTGCATTTCAATCTGCAGGGTTTAACCATAACAAGTACACTCCAACAATCAAGAAATTAGGAACACTTTATGCGATAATTATTCCTGTTGGATTTATATTTATTGCATTGTTCCATTATTTTACTCAACACTAAAAATTATACTATGTCAGTTTTAGATTCTAAAATACCTGAAGGTCCTATTAAAGATAAATGGACAAATCATAAAAACAATATCAATTTAGTAAATCCTGCAAACAAGCGTAATATAGATATTATAGTTGTAGGTACTGGTTTAGCTGGTGGTTCGGCAGCTGCCTCACTTGCTGAAATGGGATATAATGTAAAAGCATTTGCTTATCAAGATTCTCCAAGAAGAGCGCATTCTATTGCAGCACAGGGAGGAATTAATGCTTCAAAAAATTATCAAAATGATGGTGATTCGGATTACAGATTATTTTATGATACAGTAAAAGGAGGAGATTACAGAGCTAGAGAAGCAAATGTTTACAGATTAGCGGAAGTATCAGGAAATATCATTGACCAATGTGTTGCACAAGGAGTTCCCTTTGGTAGAGATTATGGAGGATTGTTAGATAACAGATCGTTTGGAGGTGTACTTGTTTCTCGTACTTTTTACGCCAAAGGACAAACAGGGCAACAACTTTTGTTAGGAGCTTATTCAGCAATGAATAGGCAAATTGGTAAAGGGAAAATTGAAATGTACAACCGTCATGAAATGGTTGAACTTGTAAAAGTTGATGGAAAAGCAAGAGGAATTATTGCAAGAAATCTTGAAACTGGAGAATTAGAACGACATTCAGCACATGCGGTTGTAATAGCTTCAGGAGGTTACGGAAATGTATTTTTCCTATCTACAAATGCTATGGGATCGAACGCAACTGCTGCTTGGAAAATTCATAAGAAAGGAGCTCATTTTGCAAATCCTTGTTATACTCAAATCCACCCAACTTGTATTCCAAGAAGTGGTGATCATCAATCAAAACTGACTTTAATGTCAGAATCTTTAAGAAATGATGGTAGAATTTGGGTTCCAAAAAACATGGATGATGTAAAAGCAATTCGTGAAGGAAAATTAAAACCAACTGATATTTCAGAAGAAAATAGAGATTATTATTTGGAAAGAAGCTATCCTGCTTTTGGTAATTTAGTTCCAAGAGATGTGGCATCAAGAGCTGCAAAAGAAAGATGTGATGCTGGTTTTGGAGTAAATGAAACAGGTGAAGCGGTTTATTTAGATTTCGCTTCAGCTATCCAAAGATATGGGAAACAAGAAGCTGCAATTGCAAGAATGGAAAATCCTTCTGCTGAAGAAATTCTAAAATTAGGAGAGGCAGTTATAGAATCAAAATACGGTAACCTTTTCCAAATGTATGAAAAAATTGTAGCTCAAAATCCTTATAAAACTCCAATGATGATTTATCCTGCAGTACACTATACTATGGGGGGTGTTTGGGTAGATTATAATTTAATGACTTCAGTTGAAGGATGTTATTGTATCGGAGAGGCAAATTTCTCTGACCATGGAGCAAACAGACTTGGAGCTTCCGCTTTAATGCAAGGCTTGGCAGATGGTTATTTTGTGTTGCCTTACACAATTGGAGATTATTTGTCAAATGAAATTAGAACGGGTAAAATCCCTACTGATACTCCAGAATTTGATGCAGCAGAAAAAGAAGTTTCAGATAGAATTGAGAAATTGATGAATATTCAAGGAACAAAATCGGTTGATCATTTTCATAAACTTTTAGGAAAAGCAATGTGGGAATATGTTGGTATGGCCAGAAATGAAGAAGGACTGAAAAAAGCAATGGCTGAGATCAAACAAATCCGTACTGATTTCTGGAATGAAGTAAGAATTCCTGGAGATAAAAACTCCTTAAATCCTGAATTAGAAAAAGCAGGTAGACTAGCTGACTTTTTAGAATTAGGAGAGCTTTTTGCAAAAGATGCTTTACATAGAAACGAAAGTTGTGGAGGTCATTTCAGAGAAGAATCAGTAGAATTAGATGGAGAGCAGAAAGGAGAAGCAAAAAGAAACGATAAAGATTATGCATATGTTGCTGCTTGGGAATATACAGGAGAGCCAGCTGATGCTGTTATGCATAAAGAAGAATTAGAATTTAATGATATTGAACTGAAACAAAGGTCTTACAAATAAAATTATGGATTTAACACTAAAAGTCTGGAGACAGAAAAATAGAGAAGATAAAGGAGGTTTAGAAACTTATAAAGTTACTGGAATTTCTGAACACGCATCCTTTTTAGAAATGTTGGATGTAATGAACGAACAACTAATAAATGAAGGTAAAGAACCAGTTGCTTTCGATCATGATTGCCGTGAGGGGATTTGTGGTACTTGTTCGCTTTATATAAATGGAGAGGCTCATGGCCCTGACAGAAAAGTTACTACTTGTCAATTGCACATGCGTATGTTTAAAGATGGTGAAACTATCTATATTGAACCTTGGCGTTCGGCTGCTATGCCTGTTATTAAGGATTTAATTGTTGATAGAAGTTCATTTGAAAGAATACAACAATCTGGTGGTTTTGTATCAGTAAATACTTCTGGAAATACACAAGATGCAAATGCATTACCAATACCAAAAATGAATGCTGATTTAGCTTTTGATGCTGCTGCTTGTATTGGTTGTGGTGCTTGTGTTGCTACTTGTAAAAATTCTTCTGCTATGCTATTTGTAGCTGCTAAAGTTTCTCAGTTTGCTTATTTGCCACAAGGGCAAGTTGAAGCAAAACAAAGAGTACTTAATATGGTGGAGCAAATGGATAAAGAAGGATTTGGAAATTGCACAAATACAGGTGCTTGTGAGGTAGAATGTCCAAAAAGTATTTCTATTGAATATATTGCTAAAATGAATAGAGAATTTTTGTCTGCTTCTTGTTCGTCTGAGAGTTAATAAGACCTTATATTAAATTAAAAAGCAAGTTCATTTGAACTTGCTTTTTTTGGTTTCTTACTTTCTGTAATTTGCTTTCTTCTTTTTTCTGTTAGCAAAGCATACTTGTTTTTTTCTGTTTTTCTCTTTCTCAAATTCTTTCTTTTCTTGAGCAGTCATTGGCTTGT
>CAYVKX010000009.1:0-32651 GCA_964452095.1 uncultured Weeksellaceae bacterium | reverse complement strand
AAAAATTCATATCATTGATTCTGGAAAAGGGATTGAACCAAGCTTGATTGACTCTATTTTCAAGCCAGGAGTTACTTCCAAAAAAAGAGGTTGGGGATTAGGGCTTTCTCTTTCCAAAAGAATAATTCAGGAGTATCATAAAGGAAAGATATTTGTGAAAAGCTCTGTGAAAGGAGAAGGCACTGCTTTTTGTATCTCGCTTCCAAAACAATCATAAATCGCAACTTTCTATATTGTTTTTATTCAAATAATTTTGATGATATTCTTCTGCTCTGTAAAATATTTTAGCAGGAAGAATTTGCGTAACAATTTGCTTTTTCCATTTTGGCTGTTGCAATTTTACAGAATTTTCTGCTAGGATTTTTTGCCCCTTGGAATGATAAAAAATAACCGAACGATATTGTGTGCCTTCATCTACTCCTTGTTTATTTAAAGAGGTAGGATTATGATTCTCCCAAAATATTTGAAGTAATTTTTCATAAGAAATTAAATCTGGATTAAAATAAATATGCACCACTTCAGCATGATTAGTTTTACCATCACAAACTTCCTTATAAGTCGGATTTTCAGTATTACCTCCCATATATCCAACAGAGGATAAATACACCCCTTTTGTAGCGTTAAATATTTTCTCCACAGTCCAAAAACAACCCGCCCCAAAAGTGGCCTTTTGTAAATTTTCGTAAGAGTTGAATTGTATGCTTAATGAGTTCACGCAATGCCTTGTGTCTTTTTCTGTTATTTGTTCTCCATGAAAAATATGTCCTAAATGTCCTCCACATTTTGCACAGCAAATTTCTGTTCTTTCTCTGCCTCCACTTAAATCTTTACGCTTTGTAATCGCACCTTTAATTTCATCATCAAATGATGGCCATCCACAGCCAGAATTAAATTTTGTACTAGATTCGTAAAGTGGCGTTTTGCAAGCTCTGCACACAAAAACTCCTGCTTCAAAAAAATCATTGTATTCTCCTGAAAAAGGGGCTTCAGTTCCTTTATCTTTTAAGATATTTTTTTCTTCAGGAGTTAAGCCCGAAAAGTAATCTACAGTCATAAAATTATTTTTTACAAAAATAAAAAAAGCACCCAAAATGAGTGCTTTTAATTTATTTTATAAACCTAAATGGGATTTAAAAAGTTAATGTGTTTTCGTTTGGCTGATACACATAATTAAATGTGAAATATCCACCATAAGGATTTGTGCTTGGGTCCATATTATTGTAAAAACTCAAGATTTCAACTTTAGCATATTTATTGTTGTGCGTTCTGAAAATCAAAATTTTCCCAGCAATAGGCGTGAGCATATGCGTTTGAGGATTGTAATGACACCAACCGGCATCATTTGCTCCAGAATCATCAGTAATTGCAAGGGCAGTATCGTTATCTTGCAGAAATAAAGATTCTGTAACTTCTGTAATTTCAGCAAATGTTCCGTTTGCAATATATGTAGCAGCATTTGCGGTTCTGCTTGGTTCATTTTCGCCAAAAATAGCGCCTCCATTTACCAAAATAGTGGTGCCACTAAAAGCAATATCCCAATTTTCTCCTACAACAGTATCGCCTGTGGAGAAAGAAAATTTTGTGTAATTACCAATTTGATTTCCAAGCGTATCAATACTATAATTAGAAGCATTTAAATTTGAAAAAGTTTTTGAAACTATTGCAATTGGCTCTAGTGTTTCTTCTTTTTTACAAGAAGTGAAAGTTACTAATGCAGCTAAAACTGCTATTAGCGTGAATTTTGTTTTGTTCATTTTTCTTGTTTTTTGTTAAGTTGAATATTAAGGTTTATAAAATAATTTCTTCCAGAAATATGGCTCAAATTAGTTGGATTCGTATAATTCATCAAATTATTAATCCCTGCTATTATAGTTGTGTTCTTATAAGTTTTAGAAACTCCCGTATTCCAAAGAAAATAGGCTGGAATAAACTGATCATACTTGTCTAATAAATCGTTTCCGTTAGAGTCGAACATAGCAAATTTGCTTCTGTAATTTGTTCGTAAATTAAATGTGTAATCTTGCAAAAAAGTGTAATAAAGCTTAGCGTTAAAAGTGTGTCTTGAACGATTAAATAGTCCAAAATAATCAGATTTATTGAGTCGGAAACTGCCAGTTGTAGCAGATAAGGCATATACATCTCCATTTTCAATTTTCTGAATTGCATCCATATCATCAGCAAATAAAAGTTGATAGCCCACATTCAATTTTAACTTCTTGTTACTGCTGAATTTCAAGTTGCATTCCAGTCCTCTTGTTCTCACCTGAGCAACATTAAAATAAGTAAAAATAGAGGAGCCGTTTGTTTTATGAGCCACAAGTTTGGGCTCAATAAGGTTGTAAATATTGTTTTGGAAAATATTCATATCAAAATTAAGTTGGGGAACAATTTCCCAAAAACCCCCTACATTAATATTCAATGAATTTTCGGCTTGTAATATTGATCCAATTTCTTCAAGAGGAATTAACAAATCTCCTAAAATTCCTTCCGATTGAAACTGCTGAATTTTATCATTTACTACTGTACTTCCTAGCACGGAATAGCCATTTATAGAGTTAGTAAAATCAAAATATAATTGTCTGAAATCAGGGGTTTTGTAGCCACTTCCTATGGATGATTTGAAGGTAAATTTTTCGGATAATTGCAAGGAAATTGCCGCTTTATTGCTAAACTCAGAATCGTACAAAGTGTACTTATCATACCGGCTTCCTGCAATTATATTTAAGGTGTTGTAAAAGGTGTAGTCCGTTTGCAGAAAGGAAAAATAAGAAGTAGTTTTCGGACTTTCCGAAAAATCTGTTCTTTCTAATCCCTCTCTTTCAGCACCTATTCCAAAAATGATATTATTTTCATTTTTTGTGTATGATAATTGGTATTCTGGTTTTAATAATTTCTGATTAAAAAAAGAAGAACTATAGCTATCCCCATTTTCATAATTCAGTACTTCCTTGGTTTTATAATTAGTAAAAAAACAATCAAATTCTTGCGTTATTTGAGGCGTTAAATAGTGTTTTGCAATGGCATAAACTCTTACATCTTTTTGCTTGTTTTCTCCAAATAAGTTATTTTGATTTTTAGTTCTTTCGCTCTGCTGACTTTGCTTGAAAACACTAAAATTTCCTTGAAAAAAAACCTTATCGGATAAAGAATAATTTGCTTTGGCATTGTAGTTGTAATTTTTATAAGGACTTACAGTTTTTAGCCCATTATTTTCTATCAAATCATAACCATCCGATTGCAAATAATTAAAAGCATTGCTGATGGAGAAAGTAGATGTTTTGTAACTTATTTTTGCAGTAGATTCAAAGGTGTTGTAGGAAGATATTTTTTGTGAAATCCATCCATTTAAGCCCACTGCTTTTTTCTTATTTGTAATGATATTAACTACTCCCCCAATAGCATCTGAGCCATACAAACTAGAAGAAGCTCCTCTTACGATTTCTACTTTCTTAACATCATTTACGCTTATTCTTTTCAAGTCGAGTGTTCCAGAAGAACGTCCAATTACAGGCATTCCGTCAATTAAAATTAAGGTGTATGCAGCATCTAATCCTTGTAGTTGTACACCTTGATTTCCCACATAATTGGTGGTGGTAATAATTCCAGTTTGCTCCTCCAATACTTCATCTAATGTTGTCGCTCCCGATTGCATAATTTCTTTCCCAGAAACAACAGTTGTTGGCATAGGTAATTTATCCAATGCTTTGGGGGATTTGGTAGCGGTAATAGTGATGGATGAAAGATTTTTTTTCACAGAAATAGAATCTTTTTTGCTTTGGGATTGAGCTAATATAGCAAATAATAAAAACACTAAAATAAACGGAATTTTCATTCTAAAATTTTCGGTAAATTTGTGTTAAGTTGTGGCAGTAGATTGTGATAAATATCATCTTTTTACAATTTCTTTTTTTACGATTTCACTCATCTTAAATACCTCTGTTTTTACGCTATTTACTGAAAGAGTTGCCCCAGAAATTCCATCAACACTTCTGTTGAAATCACTAAAGTTTGCAGTGCTTTTTTTTATAAATTGTTTTAGCCATTTTTTACTGCAAATTTCCGCCACATAATTTTCTATGTACTTTAAAATTTCAACTTTTAACACCTCAGCATTATCATTAAAAATAAAGTGATAATCAAATTGATGAAATTTAGAAGGGGCTTGTGCTACAACAAAATATCCAATAATGGAATTGGCTTCCTTTATGCTGTAAAATGCCTCTTGCAAACCCTCAATTTCTGTAGTAATATAAGTGCCACTATTAAAAATTTCAGAAATAGATTTATGTATTTTTACTCTGCTTTTTTTGTCGTATTCCCAATCAGAAAACTTGAAAGAAGAAAAAAGTAAAGCAACTATCAAAAAGATAATTACTTTACTTATGTGATTTATTTTACTCATAGAATTAACCAATAATTTAAGAATAAATTAAAACCAAATTGCTGTTCCAAAATTGAATTGTCCTCTTTCATATTCTGCACTCTCATCAGATAAAATTTGATAATCGGCTTTAAACATAGCTCCTTTTGCTACTTTAAATCCTAAGCCGAGAGAGATTTCTGTTCTATTGTAAGCATCATTAATTTCAATTCCCTCAACTGCCGAATGAGTATTGTAATTCTCGTATCTTGCAAAAGCGATTAACTCTTCAGAGGTGGTTTTCTTTCCCAAAAGATTGTATCCAATTTCCGCATAATATCCACTCATCACACTTCCTAAATCACTCCCTGTAAAACCATTGTACTGATTGGTATTCGACAAATTAGCAACAATATATTGCCCTCTTAATTGTAATGCACCTTCTGTAAACCTTGCATCAACACCAATCATTTGTATGCCAACAATTGAAGAGTCAGCAGAGGCAACTGCCGCTTCATCAGACAAATCCAAACCATCATATAATTTAGTTTCTGTATTGCCAAAATAAGCCGATAGTCCTAAGTTTAAACCAGAAAAACCATAGTAAGAAACTCTTGCTGCAAAATCAGGAAAAGTGATGTATGATTTAGCCCCCTTTTGTCTTCCGCTTCTTAACCCTTTTTTGCCACTAAAAACTCCACCGTTTTCATCATATCCATTAAATCCATTTACAAGCATTGCTTGATAATTAATTGAGTGCTTCAAACTTCTCCCATTTAGTCCAATTCCGATTTCTCTCCAAGTAGTTGGTACAATGTATTTATCTACATTTGTTCTTTCTGCCCCATTAAAAGTTGGTGGCTCGTGATACAAGTTTTGAATCCCCATTGGGATAAGCATTAAACCTGCATTTACCGAAAGATTGTCTTTGATTTTGTAATCCAAAAATGCTTGCTCTACATAAACCTCCGTTACATGTTCAAATTCTATTTCAGAAACAAAAGATGTCTTTTCATTAAAATTATACCCAAAAAAAGTTACTAATCTGTGTACATCTAATGAGCCATTCTTATAAATAGTCCCAACTCTTGAAGGTAAATTAAAGTCGATTTGACCGTATCCGCCAATATGCAGACCTTCATTGCCTGCAATAATTTTTTCAGCACTGTTTTGTGCTTTTAAATTTACTGCTAATGTAATTAACATTAGCATTACTATTGTCTTTCCCATTTCTTTATTTTTATTTAGACTGATTATTAATTGCGACAAAAGTAAATAGTTTTTTATATTCGCCAAACATTTATAAAAAAATAATTTGTCGGCTATTTATATACATATTCCCTACTGTAAGCAGCAATGTTCTTATTGCAATTTTTATTTCAAAATTTCACAAAAAGATAAAAAAGAACTATTGAATTCCATCAAAAAAGAAATTAAATTTCGGAAAATGTATTTGCAAGAGCAAATAATTGATACTATTTATTTTGGAGGAGGAACGCCATCTATTTTACTAGAAACTGATATGATAGAATTATTAAAAACAATAGATGAGAATTTTAGTGTTTCAAGAAGTGCAGAAATAACTTTGGAGTGTAATCCTGATGATTTATCGGAGGAGAAACTTTTGGAGTATAAAAAAATGGGGGTAAACAGATTGAGTATTGGTATACAGTCTTTTAATGATAAAGAATTAAAATTATTAAATAGAGGGCACTCTTGTGAAAAAGCCATTCAATCGATAAAAGATGCCAAAAAAGTTGGTTTTGAAAATATTACTATTGATTTGATTTATGGATTGCCAAAGCAAACTCTAAATGATTGGAAAAAAAATATAAATATTTTTTTGGAGTTAGATCTTCCTCATTTATCGGCATATTGCCTGACAATAGAAAACAAAACGCTTTTGCATCACCAAATAAAAAAGAATATTTTACCAAAAACAAATGAGGATTTAGCAATTTCTCATTTCCAGTTTTTACAAGAAAAACTAAAAAAGCATAGCTTTATTCAGTATGAGATTTCTAATTTTGGGAAAGAAGGATGTTTCTCCAAACACAACATAAAGTATTGGAAAAGAAATTGGTACTTGGGAATTGGGCCATCTGCCCATTCTTATAATGGAGAAAGCAGAAGATGGAATTTTTCTTCCAACAAAATATATATCGATAAATTAAATAAAGCAGAAGATTATTTTGAATTGGAAATGCTCACTTCAAAACAAAATTATAATGAGTATATTTTCACTACTTTGCGTACTATTTGGGGAGTGGATCTAGGAGTTGTAAAAAACAAATTTTGCACAAAAATCTACAAAAATCTACAAAAAAGTGCAGAAAAATGGATAAAAACAACAGATTTAACAAGAAAACGAAATACTCTGTATCTTACTGAAAAAGGAAAATTAATGGCAGATGCTATTAGTGCTGATTTGTTTGAGGTTTAAAAACAATGCCCATTTTTATCAATATTTACTACTGGTACTTTTTCCCAATCAATTTGGCTTGCAGCCGTTTGCATATCAATAAAATCAAAATCATACACTAATTGTCTCAATTTAGTATAAGAAGTGCTCAAATTATAATAGGATTTAAACTTTCTTTTTAACGAAAGCCCATCTAACATTGGCTGTTTTGGGTCAAAATCTCTTGGATGAAAATAGGTCATTGTATAATTGGATTCTGCTACTAATTTACGAATAAGACGGTATGGAAAAAAGCGAAAATAACCGCCTCCACTTACTGTAAAACGCCTTCCTAAAAATTCATTTGTACTCATAGGGAACTCTTTAATAGCGTTCCCATTGTATTTGATAATTGATGGTCCGTTTGCTTTATAATTTATAAACCCTCCATCTTCACGAATTGCAGGAAAAATAGAGGCATCATACTCTATACCAAGTTCGTTAAGCACATCAAATATCCAAACATTTTTTGTTTTTAAAGAAAAGCCAGGGGCACGATAAGAAATCACTTTTTTTCCTGTTATGTCTTCTATTCTTTTCATACAAATTTCCAAATCGTTTTTGAATTCTTTTTTTGTTTGGGTATAAACTACTTTATGCATATCAGAATGTGCTGCAATTTCAAAGCCATAGTCATGAATTTTTTTAATTATTTCAGGATGTTTTTTGGCAATATAACCCAAACAAAAGAATGTAGCTTTTATATTATTTTCTAATAAAACCTCAAAAATTCTATCTATCCCATTATGAATCCTCACTTCATAGTTACTCCATTTATCTAAAATATCATCCGGATAATTGTGTAAAATATGGAACCAATCTTCTATGTCAAAAGTTAGTATTTTCATTGTTTGAAATGGGTTTTAAATTCATCAATTGTAGTACATTTTATTAAGTTATTGTTTTTAACAATAATAATTTCTTTCGCCAATTTAGCTAGAGAAAAGTCAGAGAAGCTATCGGTATAAAACACATCAATTTTAGTTATATTATTGTTATTTAGAGCTGTAACTTTATTTTCTTTATAACAGTTGAATAAAGTTTTTTTTGGCTTTCTATTTACATACTTTATTGTTGAGCCAAAAACCTGAACAAAATTAGGAAAAATAGGATGGATATAATCTTGAAAAGAGGCACTAATTATAATATAGTTATTTTTCGAATCAAAATTTAAGTTAGCAAATAAGTCGTTAAAATCAATTTTCTTATGATATGAGTTGAATTTATTTTTGAGTTCATTTTCATTTAGATTACTTAAAAAGAGCATTATACCAATATCCTTCAATTTTGTATTTGAGATGACTTTAATTTTACATAAAATCATACACAATACATAATACATTAACTTGATATAAAAGAAGAAATTTTTATTGCCTGCAAAAACAAAAAATCCTAAAAGTGTATCCTTTTTTGTAAGTGTTTTGTCAAAATCGAAAACTATAATTTGTTTTTCTTTCATTTTTTAAATAGTTGTAAGATTTTCGAAAAATTAAAATAACTAAGAAGCAAAAATGCTAATGATTTAGTAAAGCAAGTGTAGGAAAAATTAATATAGCAAGTATCTTTATCTTTTTTGAAAAACTGCAAAGGGTTAGATGTGTTTTTGAAAAAATAAAGCACATCATAAGGGAAAATCCACCTTATGTAGGATTTTGAAAAATAATAATTTTTTAAAGGATTACCTTTAGTTAGTTCAATATAATTTTGAATAAAATTTGCCCCACATTTTTCAGATAATAAAATGCTACCCCACATTCTTGGGTTTATTTCAATAAGCTTATATTTTTCATCTCTTTCATCATAAATAAATTCAATCATCAACAGTCCATTCCAGTTAAGTTGCTTAATTACTTTTTCTCCAGCCAATTTTATTTTCTCATTATTTGTTGCTTCAGAAAAAACAGTTACTCCACCTTTTTCAGGGTAAGTTCTGATTCTTTTATGAGAATAAAAAGATAGAATTTTTCCATTTTCACAAAGATAAAACCCTCCCTCCACATTTTTTGGGTTTGGCAATCTTTCTTGTACTAAGCTCTTGTTAAAATCAATGGAATAACTATATAATTGTTGCTTATTATCAATATAAATTATTCCTTTTGAACCAGAGCCTTCTTTTGGTTTTACAATTATTGGAAACTTAAAATTATTGTTATTAAAGTTAGTTTTACTTATTAATTTAGGGCAAGGAATTTCATTTTTTTCACAAAATAAATTCAACAATTCTTTGTTTCTGGACAAGACAAAATTATTTTTCTCTGGCAGTAAATATTTTATGTTTTTATTATTTTTTTCACAGTTTAAATAGTTGTAAAATGCAATAATTGTATCCTCTTCAATAGGCGGAAATATCAATTTTTCATCTTCAAAATTAGCTGCAATTCTACTTAAATCGGCATTAAAATTATCATCTTTTCTTAAAAGGAAAAAATTATTTGAGTTATAGAAAAGCTGGCACTTTAATTTTGTAAAAAGACTTAAGTTATCAGTAAGAAAAAGCAAATCTTCTTTTTTATAATGCTGCAAGAGAATATTTACAACATCAAATGTTTTTCGTAAAAAAATATCTGTTATAAGAATCTTCATTTTATTTCCACTCGGATAAGTCCTTTTCTATAAGCGTTTCTAATTTGGAGATGTCCTCCTGAAAATACAACCTTAAATAAGCTTCATCTTCCTCACTCATTTTTTCTTTTGCTAAGGACTTACTTGCCACTTTTTCTAGTAAAAATCGGGGAATAATCAACTTCATTAACTCCCTTATAAAAGTAGAAATGATATTGTTTCTGCTGAGTAAAAAACGGACTAAAAAATTAGTTGGGATACCAGATTCATTATGCCTTAAACTACTATTTATTTTAAAATTCTCATCTACATCTAAAAAGCGAAATACATCTTTTAATACTTTATGAGTATTGTGTTGTAAATCTTCCTGTAAAACAATTTTTACATTTGTAAAATTATCTAAAAATGCTTTAAGTTGCTTGCTGTATAATCCACATTTTTTGTATGCCCAAATAAAGTCGTAATTATCCAATAATCTATTTTCCTCTTTATTTAAGCCATCTTTAAACGAAAGCGTTTCTCTACTATCTCTTTTTAAATACATATATGCTGAAAAAGCTCTTTTAGTCGGGTTTCTAATTACAATAATAACAGGAACATCCCCCAATTTTTCTTTGATAAGTGGGATGCTTTGTTTGTGAAAATAAACAGTATCTGCACTAGCTTCCCCTACCTTTTTGTTCTTAATATTTTGAAATAATTTCTCGTACTCTTCAAATGATTTTATTGTAAATTTATCCACTGATTGATCGCCAACTCCTAGATGAGGAAATTTTTGTTCAGATGAACTAAAAAACTTTGGCTCTTTTAGTGTAGGAAAAGATATTTCAGGATGCTGTTTTAAATAATAATACAGTGCAGTTGATCCGCATTTTGCTGCACCAATTATTAAAAAATTCGGTAACATTATTTATTTATTTTTTTAAAGTACTTAATATATCTATCGGTAATATTTTCCCAATTATAATAATTCAAAATACTATTATATGCTCCTTCTTGTTTTTCTTTAAAATCAGTTGTTTCTATTTGCTTGATGATTTTCGTAATATTTTTTGATGTGCTAAAGTACAACCCATTTTCTTTTAATACACCTCTATTAAATTCATTATCATGACAAATACATAAATTTTTAGAAGCCATTGCCTCAAGTAATGACGGATTAGTGCCTCCAACAGCATGTCCGTGAAAATAAGAAAGGGCATTGGATCGTATCACCTCTAACTCATACTTATCATATACCCCTCCCAAGAATATAATTTTAGGATGAGATTGTTTTGTAATTGCTTTCACAAAAGCAGTTTTTTGCAAATTGCCAATAATGATTAATGGGTATTTTGCGTTTTGAGATTGGTAACCATCAATAATCATTTGGATATTATTTTCGGGCTCCAATCGGCTTACAATAAGATGATACTGATTAGAATTGAGCTTGTACTTTTTCAAAACTTCAACAATTTTATCTGATTTTTGCCCAACGGTTTTATTAGGATATGCCCCATATTCAATGGTTTCTATTCTTCTTTTTCTTTTAAACTTTTCTCTAAAAACATTTTCTATTCCAATAGAGTCAGCAAGAATATAAGGGCTAAATTTTGCGGAAAGAAAGAACATAAATTTTAATATTTTTTTCCCATTATTCGACCATTTCAAGCGTTTCCACCCAATTCCATCAGGGTTGGTGATGTATTTTTTACCAAACAAAAGTGGCAACAAAAGAAAGAAAGCATTTCCAACCCCACAGCTATAAATAATATCTGCTTTCCATACTTTCAACAAAGAATCTAAGTAAAACTTAAAGGGTTGTTTTTGTTTGGAATATTTAGAATATAATATGCTAATTCCATTAAAACAGGAGATGTTTTTTGTTTGTCTTTTTTGCTCTATATCACCTACTACAACAATCTCAAAATCTGTTTTTTTCTTTAATTTTTTAGTAAGTTCTTCTACAAAAGTTTCAAAACCACCATGCAATGTTGGAATTCCTCTTGATCCTATAAACGCAATTTTCATCCTATTCATCTTTGTAAAAAAAAGGCTAATTTTTGATAAAATTTTGAGCAAAAGTAATCAAAAGAAAGTTATTAAAAATTTAGATAAAAAATATTCTAAAACCAATTTTATCAAATATTCAATTTATTTGTATCTTGCAAAACTTTAATAAAGGAATAAATCATGCTTATGAACAGAAATATTATTATAATTTGTTTTGCCCTTTTTGTAGGGGTTTTAGGTGTAAATAATGCAAATGCACAATGTGATATCATTGTGGATACAGCAAATATTACTCAAGTAACTTGCCCGGGTGGTGCAGATGGATTTGCTAGTTTAGACCAAAACCCATATATAAATTATTCTTGGGACAATATTACCAACGGACAAAACTATGGAAGTGGACCACTGCTAACAACTGTCAGTACTTTAGCGGCTGGACTATATGTAGTTACTGGTACAAACCCTTTCTCTGGCTCATGCCCTAATACAATGACTTCCGATACTTTTGAAATAATTGAGCCAATTGTAGTTAATAATTTTTCTACTACTATTTGTGATACTACAAATTGTAATGGAACTTCTACAATAGATGTTAATCAGCAGTTTCCTGGCTATACTTATCAGGTTGGTGTAAATGGGGGAGCTTCACAAGCACTACCAGCAACAGCCAATAATTTGTGTGCTGGAAATCAAACCTATACAGTAAGTTATAATGATGGAGTTAGCACAACTAATTGTCCAGCATCAACTTTTAATATCGCAGGAGGTAGCTTAGGAGTAACCACATATTTATTTGATACAATAATGTGTTTTGGTGATTTAGCATCTTTTTATGCAGTAACTACAGGAGGAGGAGGTTGGTACACTTATGATTTACATTGGGAATTTTTTGGAACTTGGAATTTTTTTGGAACACAAACTACTTTTGATACAGCTACATTTATTAACATCCCAGCAAATAATTATAGAGTTACAGTAACAGATTCTGTAGGAGGATGTACTGCACAGGCATTTATTAATATTTCTCAACCACCAAATTTAATGCCAACTTTTTCTATTGCTAATCCATCTTTATGTTTTGGAGATAGTACGGCAAATTTAAATTTAAATATTTTAGGCGGAACAATGCCCTATTCTGTTACTCTAAATAATGGTGCTAGTATCCCAGTGGCAGCAAATAATATTGATTTTTTGAATGTGCCCGCAGGCAGTTATCAAGTAATTATTACAGATGCAAATGGATGCCAGAAGACAAGAAATTTAACAGTAACATCCCCCCCATTACTTGTCCCTAACTCTATAATATCATCCAATTATAATGGGCAAGATATTAGTTGTTTTGGAGAAAGTGATGGGGCTATTTTAGCACAAGTAATGTCGGGAGGTACGCCAGGATTCCAGTATGCAATAAATGGAGGGGCTTATGTAGGGAATCCTTTTTTCCCAAACCTTTCTTCAGGTACTTATGCCGTAAATTATATGGATACAAATGGCTGTACAGTTTCGGATACACTAACCTTGCAAGACCCTCTAGATTTATCTGGAACAATTTCAGTTTCTTCTGCAATTTCTTGTAATAGTGTTTGTGATGGTCAAATTACTTTTACAGTAGATGGAGTTTTAACAGGAACGCCAAATTATCAATACTCATTAGATGGTGGAGCTTTCCAAGCAAGTAATGTATTTGGAGGGCTTTGTGGAGATGTAAATTACTCAATTACAGTTCGGGATATAAACAACTGTACCTATATCGATTCTTTATTTTTAACTCAGCCAGATTCTTTGGATATTTATGTAAGTGTAATATCTAATTATAATGGTTGGGGAGTGAGTTGTAATGGCACAACTGATGGTACAATTTCTGTGGATTCAGTAAATGGAGGAACGCCACTTTATACTTACTCAATTGATAACGGACCTTTCGGTTCTTCTACGTTTTTTACTGGCTTAGCTGGAGGAATGCATACAATAGTAGTGCAAGATGCGAGCGGATGTAGCCAAACAATGAGCATCAATATTACAGAGCCAAATCCTTATACTATTGCACTTACAACTAATGTAAATTATAATGGATTTGATGTGGCTTGTAATGGTGATTGTAATGGTAGCATTCATGTAACTTCTACTGGAGGAGTTCCATCTTATTTATATTCTTTAGATGGTGGTGCTTCTCAAGCATCTGCTAATTTTAATAACCAATGTGCTAATAATTTATTAACTGTGGATGCAACAGATGCGAATGGTTGTACAGCAGAAGATAGTATTGTATTAATTGAACCACCGGTTTTAACGCTTCAAATGGACTCAATAATGGAGAATTGTGGGGCAGGTGATGGACAAGCAATTGCTATAGTTGGCGGTGGTGTAAGTCCTTATTTCTACCTTTGGACAGATGGGCAAACTACTAGTACTGCAATTAACCTTTCTACAGGAACTTATACTGTAATTGTTACAGACACCAATGGTTGTAGCGTAACGGATAATGTATTTGTTCCTGGAACTAATATGATTCTTTCTACAACAAGTACTGATGTGGGGTGTAATAACGGAAGTGATGGAACTGCAACTGTAGTAGTAAATGGAGCTTTTGCTCCTGTACTTACTTATCAATGGGACGATTCTAATTTCCAAAGTACCGCAACAGCTACAGGGCTTGCGGCAGGCACTTATATTGTACAAGTTACTGATGGAAACGGCTGCACAACTTCTGATACAGTAGATGTATTGCAACCAAATGTGGTTAGTTTAGAATTGGATTCTGCTAACTCTTTATTTATGGTTCCTTGTTTTGGGGATTCTTTAGGGGTTGCTTCAGTTTCGGCAACTGGTGGGACAGGTCAAGGAACTTATTGGTTCTATATTGATGCTGCTAACCCTCAAAACGATTCTACATTTTATGGCTTGCCAGCTGGTAGTTATTTAATTTTTGTAATTGATGCAAATAATTGTACTGATAGTGTTGCGGTTCAAATTACTCAGCCTGCAGAGATTACTTTCTCTTTAACCTCTACAGATGTACTTTGTAATGGAGGTGCAACTGGAACTGCTGAGGTGGCAACAATTTCTGGGGGGACACCTCCTTATATTTACAATTGGAATAATGGAGCAACTACTGATAGCATTGGAGGGCTTTTAATAGGTAATTATTGGCTGGTTGTTTCTGATACAAGTGGTTGTAATACAATAGCTGATACCATTACAATTAATGAGCCAACAATACTTCAAACAATAGTTTCTTCTACAAGCTCAATGTGTGGAGGAACAGTTGCAAATGGTACTGCTGGAGTAGTTGCAAGTGGTGGAACACCAAACTATTCTTATTTGTGGAATACAGGAGCAACAACTTCAAATATAAATCTTTTAGTTGCAGGAACTTATACTGTAATTATTACAGATGCAAATGGTTGCAATGCTTATGATACAGTTGTTGTTCAGCAAGGACCTCAACCAATTTTATCAGTAGCAGTACAAGATGTAAGTTGTTTTGGAGCAAATGATGGAATAATTACGCCAACAGCAACTGCTGGAACAAGCCCTTATCAGTTTAGTATTAATGGAGGAAGTACTTGGCAAAATAGTGGCGTGCAATATGGACCTTCTGGTCAGGCGTCATATTTTGTTACCGTAAGAGATGATAATGGTTGTGTTACAAGTGATTCCGTTTTTGTATTAGAACCTCTCCTTTTAGTTGTGGATTCATTTACAATAAATCAAGTGAGTTGTTATGGCGGCTCAGATGGATCTTTAATAGTTAATCATTCTGGAGGCACTTCAGCATTTACATATAGTTGGTCGGATGGACAAACCACAAATCCAGCTACTAATTTAAGTATAGGAACTTATACTGTAATAATTACGGATGCAAATGGTTGTGATACAACTGCAAGCGTAACTATGACCGAGCCAGATAGTTTGTATATTACTTCTATTACTTCAACAGATGTGCTTTGTAATGGAGGAAATGATGGAACAGCAACAGTTACAGCAACTGGTGGCGTTATTCCTTATTCCTACCAATGGAGTAATGGAGCAATCACCCAAACTGCTATGGCTTCTGCTGGAAATTTAACAGTGGATGTAACTGATTCGAACGGATGTATTGTAAGCGGAAACATTACGGTAAATGAGCCAGCAGCTTTGGTTGTTTCATTTACAATGGATTCTGTATTCTGTTTTGGATTTAGTGATGGAAGTGCTACAGCTTTTGTTTCTGGAGGAATTCCTTCTTACAATTATCTTTGGGATAATGGAGATAATACTAATTTTGCAGATAGTTTAGATGCGGGACATCACCTGGTAACTATTACAGATTTTAATAATTGTGTCCTTATTGATTCTGTTGAAGTGCTTCAGCCAGCTTCTTCAGTTACAATTGACTCATTGATTGTTGCACAAATAAGTTGTAAAGACGCAAGTAATGGCTCAATAGTGGTATTAGCAACTGGTGGAATCCCTCCTTACACATACTCCAAAGATGGAGGAAATACTTATCAAACTGCTATTGGATTTATTGGATTATCTCCAGCTACTTATAATATAATGGTAAAAGATAATAAAGGATGTACAGCTTCAGTATTGCAAACTATTACTGAGCCAGATTCTTTACTTATCGATTCTATAGATTTTCAGCATGTTAGTTGCTTTGGATATAATAACGGATATATTTCTGATATTCATGTAAGCGGAGGAACTCAACCTTGGATGTACTCAGTAAATGGTAGTACTCCTCAACAATATCCAGTTTTTAATTCATCTATTAATCCTGGCGTAATGGGCGGACCAGGAACATATACTGTAGAAGTATTTGATGACCATAATTGTGTGGTTGCAGATATTATTATTATTGAAGAGCCTCAACCTCTTAATACTAATATAACAACATCTGATTATAATGGATATGAAATAAAATGTAATAGCGATAGTACTGGATGGATTTCTGTGAATGTGAATGGAGGAGTTGCTCCTTTCTTAAAAACTTGGATTAATGCACAAGGAGATACTATTCAAAGTTCTTTTTCTTCTACTGTAAATAATCTGAATGCTGGGCTTTATAGCTTGATAGTGTTAGATGTTAATGGCTGTGCAAGGCAACAATATATTACAATGGCTCAACCTACCCCAATTCAACATACTATGGTTACAACTCATGTAACATGTGATGGTTGGAGTAATGGTAGCATTACAGATTCTGTTTTTGGAGGCGTTCCTGGATATACTTACCTTTGGAATACTGGAGACACAACTTACTCATTAAACAATTTACCAATTGGCACTTATAACATTACTGCCACTGATGAAAATAATTGTACCACTCCTGCTATTGCTGTTGTAAATGATGATGATAAACTAGTAGCAAATGTAGCAAATGTACAAAATGTTAGTTGTTGGGGATATTGTGATGGTTATATTGAAGTAACTACTTCTGGAGGTATCCCATTTTACGATTCATTCGGTAATGAAATATATACTAACCTTTGGGATGATCCTTTATCACAAATTGATTCTACTGCTATTGGATTATGTGCTGATTCAAATACACTTTCCACAATGTATACAATTACTATAACAGATGCAATAGGATGTGTTGTTACCGATTCAGCAGCAATTACACAACCTGCAGAAGTGGAGGTTGACGCAAATATTACAAATGAGGTTTCTTGCTATGCAGGAAATGATGGCTCTATTCAAGCAAGCACAACAGGAGGTATTCCTTCTTATACTTATTTATGGAATAATCAGCAAACAGGAAATACAATCAATAATTTAGTTACAGGTAGCTATGTAGTTGTTGCAACAGATGCTAATGGTTGTATGGACACCACTGAAATATTTTTAGCAGAGCCAGATATTCTTTCTGTAGATATTGACCCAATATTAGATGTAACTCATGTAAGTTGCTTTGGATTTAATGATGGAACAATTACTGCAAATCCTATTGGAGGAACGCCAATTACTCCTTCATTAACTTATAATTATTTATGGAGTGATGGACAAAATACAAAAACAGCAACAGGGCTTTCGCCAGGATTATATTATGTAGATGTAACAGATGCAAATGGATGTACGGTAACCAGCAGTAGTGTATTAATTACTCAGCCATCAAGCGAGCTAATTGTAACTGCCGATTCTACTGATGAAACTTGCGTGATGAATGATGGAACAGCTATAGCTAATGTATTTGGAGGCACGCCTACTTACAGCTATTCTTGGAGTAATGGACAAACTACCCCAACTATTGCCAATTTATTACCCGGAACTTATACGGTAGATGTTACAGATGCTAATGGTTGCACACTTTCTGCTTCTACTTATGTAAATGCATTTGATGCTATTTTCTTGCCAAACTTTACTTCCCAATTTTCATATACTATTTGTTTGGGAGATAATATTACAATAAGTGTAGTAGATAATCCTGACTTTACTTACTCTTGGAGTTCAGGACAGATAACCCCTACAATTACAGTAAAACCAGATGCCCCAAGAACGGATTATATTCTTACAGTGGTGGATGTGAATTGCCCTACTTCTTCATTTGATGTAACGGCTACAATTTGGACAACTCAATTACCAATTGTCCCTTATGGTATTGCTAATGGAGAAACTTATTCTTACCCCTTAGATGTTCCAATTAAAGTGGATGATGATGTTGAAATTGGCTCCTCATATTCTTACCCTATTTATGAGTGGACTGATAAGGAGAATGTAAGTATTGCAAATTCAAAATCTACTTATGTTTCTCCGGAAGTAACTTCTACTTATTATATTATGGTGGAGGATGCTAATGGTTGTCAAGGGTTTGATTCTATTAGAGTGGTAGTTGGGGTTTATGTATTTGATGGAATTTCACCAAATGGAGATGGCTATAATGATTTCTGGGAAATAGAAGATATTGATAGATATCCTGATGCAGTTATTGAAGTTTACAACAGATGGGGCTCATTGCTATTTAGTGCAAAAGGTGATACATATAATAGTAATAAATGGGATGGAACTCATAATGGAGAAATGCTTCCAATCGGTACTTATTACTATATAATTAACTTAAATAATGATTCTGAGCCGCAAAGCGGACCAATAACTATTGTTAGATAAAATGAAAATTATGAAGAAAATAACTATTCTTATTTTGATAATTTCAGCTGGCTTTGTAGCTAAAGCACAGCAACTGCCACAGTTCACACAATATATGATAAACGATTATGTGTTTAATCCGGCTATTGCAGGAACTGAAAGCAGTTATCAAATGAGGTCAAACATCAGAAACCAATGGGTTGGAGTAACTGATGCCCCTAGAACTACTGTGCTTAGCGTGTACGGAAAATACAGAGAAAGCAATGTCGGTTTAGGTGGGGTTGTGTTTAGCGATCAAGTAGGACATTCTAGTAGAAGTGGGCTTTCTCTTTCCTATGCTTATCATTTTTCTTTAACCGATAAAATGAAAATGTCATTAGCATTATCGGGAGGATTTACACAATTCAAGATTGATAAAACAGGAATTGTAGTAAGAGATGAAAACGATCCTCTTTTCCAAGATGGAGATATTTTTACTTCTTCTGTTCCTGACGCAACTTTTGGTTTCCATCTTTATACTAATGATTGGTATGTTGGAGCATCAATCCCTCAACTATTAAATAGTAAATTAGGATTGTTAGATGAAGATGTAATGGAAAAGCTTAATACCGAAATGGACGGTAGTTTGAGCAGGCATTATTATGTGCTTGCAGGATACAAATGGAAAGTAAATTACGATTATGTAGTTGAGCCATCTGTATTGATAAAATCAGTTACGCCAGCTCCTACGCAAGCCGATATAGGAGTGAAAGTTACTTATCAAAATAAATTATGGTTAGGTAGTTTGTACCGAACCAATGGAGATATTGGTTTGCTTTTGGGTTATTCTATTGGCGACAGATATTTAATTGGATACTCTTATGATATGGTTACTTCAGGTATGAGTGATTATACTTCTGGCTCGCACGAGTTTATGCTAGGAATTAGATTTGCCCCAGCAACAGAAAAAGAAATAATGAGATAGATTTCTAAAACATATATAAAAAGAAAAAACCCCTGCTCCCAGGGGTTTTTAAATGTTGTACTTTTTAGTTTAGGAAAGAAATAGTACAACCCAAAACAAGTATTACGACTTAGGTGCAATATTAAGCCAAAAAGTATCTTTACCTAACTTATTGTAAATCTAATTGTTAACACAAAAATGTTAAGAAAGAAAATAGGTGGAAATTGTATTTACTTATCTGAAAAACATCAAAATACAGAGTTTCTCAAAGCAATTAGAAAAGTATTTTCTTACATTTGCACACTTAAAATTTAATAACGAAATGGGGATTTTACAAACAGCAGAAAGGAGTTCGCACTTAGATCCGAGTGAAAATGTGATTTTTCAAAGGCATATGATTGCCTATAAAGAAGTAGCAAAAATGATAAGCGGAACGGTTTTAGAAATCGGTTGTGGGGAAGGATATGGAATGACAGAATTGGCTCCAAAATCCCAGCAGTATTTGGCAATTGATAAATATCCTACTCCAATAAGTGAGGAACTGAAAGAAAAAAATAATATTTCATTTAAGCAAATGGAAGTGCCGCCACTTAAAGGAATAGAAGATAATAGCATTGATTTTGTAGTTACATTTCAAGTAATAGAGCATATTCAAAATGATGAACTTTTTGTTTCGGAAATCTTTAGAGTGTTAAAGCCAGGAGGAAAATTGATACTTACTACTCCAAACAAAATGATGTCCTTAACGAGAAATCCTTGGCACATAAGGGAATACACCCCACCGCAAATGAAGGAAATTTTGCAAACCTCTTTTCAAAATATTGATATTAAAGGAATATTTGGAAGAGGAAATGCAATGGAGTATTATCAGAAAAATAAAAAGGCAGTAGAAAAAATTACGCGTTGGGATATTTTAAACCTTCAGTATTTGTTGCCAAGATTTTTATTGCAAGTTCCTTATGATATTTTGAATAGGTTTAATAGGCACAAATTGCAGGACAATAATGATAAGTTGGTAAACAATATTACAATTGATGATTTTTGTATTGAGCCAATGACAGATAAATGCTTTGATTATTTCTGTATTGCTACCAAGTAGCAGAAAAAACAAATCCTCTTTCCTTTAAAGTTGTAATAATTTTTGGCAATGCGTATTGCAGATTATGCTTTGCGTTTTCATTATCGTGCAGCACAATAATTGAGCCATTTTCTACATTCTCAATTACATTTTTATAGCAGTTTTCTTTGGAAGTGTTTTTAGCATAATCTTTGGCGAGTACATCCCACATAATTATTTTATAATCTTTTTTTAATTTGGATATTTGCCAAGGATATAGTTTGCCGAAAGGTGGGCGAAAAAGCTTTGTGTTAGGAATTATTTTTCTACATTTTTCTACATCTTCCAGATATTTTTTGGAGCAAGTAAAAAATCCGTTGGGGTGCGAGTAGGAATGATTACCGGCAGTATGCCCTTCCCTTTCTATTTTTTGAAAAATTTCAGGATGTTTTTCTATTTGATTTCCTAGACAAAAAAAGGTAGCTTTTATATTCTCCTTTTGTAGAACATCTAAAACAAAAGGAGTGATATTTGGCGTAGGACCATCATCAAAAGTGAGCCAAACTTTTTTTTCATTGGAGCTATTTTTCCAAACTAAAGAAGGAAAAAAGGACTGGAAAAATTTAGGCGTTTTTGCCCAGAAAGCCATTATCTGTATTTAGATTGAGCAGCAACAAACTCATCCATAAAGGTGTTAATCAAATAATCATCCTTACTGATTTCTTCCGTATTGACTCCTTTTTCTCTAAAATATCCTTCTCCATTTTCTGAGTACTCATAGCTCATGTCAGCTAAATTAAAATTCTGAATTAAACGAGAAATATTAGAAAGTACGCTTCCAGCAATTTGAATATTTTGATTCAACCCACCTTTATCTTTTAAAGCATTTATGTAATTAAACTCAGCTAAAAATGTTTCAATCATTTGAGCTAAAATAACATTTCCTTTTTCGCTTTGCTTTAACTTATAATAAGTGTTTACTATTGGAAAAGCATAGAGATTAAATGGTGCTGTTGTGTTTGGCATTTCTTCCACACATTTATCTAGTACAGCAAGTGCCTCCTTTTCTCTACCTTTACTGATAAGTGCATCTGCCAATCGTGCAAAATTATTTCTGAAATTCATTACCATTCTAGTATTGGTTTCATCCAAATATATATCAGGATTTTTCATTCCTCCCCAAGTAAATTTGTTCATCAAATTATCATACATCACATCTACATTTACTTCCCCAGTTTGCCCATCAGATGATTTCGCCAAATAAGGAACCAATTTATAAGAAAGCCCTTCTAATTGGAAGTATTTTTCTAAGCCCATAAAATTATCTGAGCCAACCGTAATAGCAAAATAAATTGGGCGTTCCCAATTGTTGTGTGCTAACATATCCAATACCATCAATTGATTTTTGTAAAAACCACCGCCTTTTAGTTTCCATCTAATTTCTGGCAGGATATCATCAAACTTTTCTTCTGGAACTAATCCGCTTGCTTTTACTTTTTCAATATCTACTTTTAGTTTTAGCTTTTTGGCAGGGCTGTAATTTCTTTTCCCAGCATTAGTAACAATTTTAGTTTGATTTTTATCACTACCAATAAAATCAATCACATCTTTTACATCAACATAACCAAGCCCTTTGTCGCTAATTGGAATATAATCCCTTGTCCCTGTTCGGTATTTATCATTAGAAAAAGAGGAAGGAATTGGAGCGGCATCATAAGAAGCTCTTTTCATTTGATCGATATACCAAGAGGTGTTGAACAAGCTCAAATTCACAATTTTAATGTCTGTTCGCACGCCCTCTACTTCTTGCATATACCAAAGTGGGAAAGTATCGTTATCCCCATTGGTGAAAAGGATTGCATTTTTCTCACAAGAATTAAGGTAATTAGCGGCTACTTCTTTTGCGGTAAATCTGCCAGAACGGTCATGGTCATCCCAATTTTCGGCAGCCATTAAAGTAGGGATTATTAATGCAATAATTGTAGCCAAAGCAGCACTTGATGTGCTATTCATTTTCTTGCTCAAAAAATCATAAATTCCTAAAACTCCCAGTCCTATCCAAATTGCAAAAGCATAAAATGAGCCAACATAAGCGTAATCTCTTTCTCTTGGCTGGAAAGGAACAATATTCAAATAAATAATAATTAAAACACCTGTAAAAAGGAAAAAGAGTAGCACAACCAAAGCGTCTTTTTCATTCTTTTTAAAATGAAATAACATACCAATAAAACCTAAAATAAGCGGTAAGAAATAATAATGATTTTTTCCTTTATTGTTTTTTAAATAATTTGGCAAATCAACTTTTGATGGCTGTCCTAGTCTAGCTTTGTCAATAAAAGAAATGCCACTTTCCCAATTTCCATGCAAGGAATTTCCTGTCATATTCATAAAATCGTTTTGTCTCCCTGCAAAATTCCACATAAAATAACGAACATACGACCAGCCAATTTGGTACTTAAAAAAGAAAGATAAATTTTGAGCAAAAGTTGGAGTCTTGTCTTTATTTTTACTTAAGCTCGCCCAACTTCTATATCCATTAGCATGCCGAGCTTGGGTATTACTCCACATTCTTGGGAAAATAGTTTTGTGCCTACTACTATAATTAGGGACAGTATTTTTTCTTTTATCGATTATTATGTATTTTCCTTTTTTCTCATCTTTAGCGTAAATAGGGTTACCATCTTTATATGGTTCTTTACTATCCAATTTGGCATTAAAATACTGCCCATAAACAATAGGCCAACTTCCGTACTGCTCTCTTTTTAAATAAGATAAAAGTCCAACAGCATCTTCCGGATTATTTTCATCAATTGGAGGGTTTGCATTAGAACGAACCACCAAAATAGCAAAGGAAGAATAGCCAATAAGTAAAACAGTAAAGCCCAAAATTGCTGTGTTCCAAATGGTTTTATTGTTCTTTTTGGTGTATTGCAAGCCAAAAATTATTGCGGCAATCAAAATAACAAAATAGAGTATTGTTCCAGAATTAAAAGGCAAGCCAATAGTATTTACAAAAAACAGTTCAAATGAAGAAATTAAACTAATAGCACCAGGAATAATTACCCCTTGTACCAATCCTAATAATACCATAGAAATGATAAATGCTTTTATTGCACCAATTTTAGAATAGTCATAATTTTTGTAATAGTAAATCATACCCATAGCCGGAATGGTAAGTAAGGAAAGTAAATGAACTCCAACTGATAATCCAATTAAATAAGCAATCAATACTAGCCATCTGCTAGCGTGTGGTTGATTTGCTTCTTGTTCCCACTTCATTATACACCAAAAAGTAATTGCCGTAAAAAAGGAGGACATAGCATATACCTCTCCTTCTACTGCTGAAAACCAAAATGAATCAGAAAAAGTATAAGCTAAAGCTCCTACTAATCCACTACCTAAAATAGCATACATTTTCCCTTTTTCCATTTCTTTGGTTGCTCCAAATAATTTTCTACCGAATGCAGTAATTGTCCAAAACAGAAATAAAATAGTAAAAGAACTACAAAGAGCCGACATTATATTAATAGCAATTGCAACTTGTGAGGTTCCAGGGGTGGCAAATAAAGTGAAAATTCTTCCAAATAATTGAAATAATGGAGCGCCTGGCGGATGTCCAACTTCTAATTTGTAAGCAGTTGAAATATATTCTCCGCAATCCCAAAAACTTACGGTTTGCTCGATAGTAGAAAGGTACACAAATGAAGCGATTAAAAAAACACTCCAGCCGATTATATTGTTTAATTTATTGTAGTTATTCATAATTTTTATTCTGATTTTTGAATTGGCGAATTTAAGAAATAAATAATGATATTAAATAAAAACGAAATTTTGATAAAATATTTTGTCCGCTTTTAGTTTATTGTTAGTTTTGCGCCCACTAAAATTAGTGCCCGATAGTGTAACTGGCAACACGTCTGTTTTTGGTGCAGAAGAGTCTAGGTTCGAGCCCTAGTCGGGCAACAACAAAAAAAGCACTGCTTTGCGGTGCTTTTTTAATGCAACTTCACTTCATTTTTTTTCGTTTAATACTCTATATTGTAAAATTTTCGTACATTTGTAGATACATTTTTTAAAAAAACAAGTAAAAAAATAACAAAAAACAAGTATTATGAAAAAGAACTTTACTCAAGGTTTTAAGGGGGTAATTGTTGCTTTATTGCTAATTATTTTAGGTAGTTCAACAAGTTTAAAATCCCAAAATTGCACACCTCCCAGCAATCCAAATGTTACAAATCTCTCTAATTTTACGGTAACTTTAAATTGGGATTCTTTGGTAGTAGCCAATACTTATCGAATTCGCTACCAAGAATTAGGAACAACTACATGGATTAATAGGAATAACATTATTCCGGCGCATAAAGATTTAGTTAATCTTATGCAAAATACATTTTATGTGTGGCAGGTAAAATCGAATTGTTCTGCTGCAGTTTCAAATTGGTCGGTAGCAGACACTTTCCAAACCACTAATTATGCCTTAGATTGTAATGGCACTCCAAATGGAACTGCATTTATTGATAGTTGTGGAAATTGCGTAGGCGGGACAACATTTGGCTCTCCTTGTATTGCATTTTCGCCATCTGTGTCAATATCATTATCATCTTTAGTGTGTAATGACACTTCAACCATTATATTTCTTACTAGTCAAGACCCGAATGAGCCAGATATCTCTTCTGCAGTATTTTTATCTGATTCAGGGCGTTTTAATTTTGTAGGGCTTACTATAAATGATACTATTGGTAGTAGTGTTGTTATGGCTGGTGGTGGGTCTATTAATTTAACTACAACTCTACTTGTGGATTTCTTTATTAGTGCAGATAAAATCAGTGTTAAAGCTGTGGACAATACAACTGGCTTGCTATATGGAGCCTTTACTCTTGAGAATAAAATTAACGGGGGGATACTTGTTGTCTCAACTTCACCACCTAATAATAATAATGTTACTAGTGGGAATAATCAAACAATTGTATTAGATAATCTTTTTGTAAACCCAAATCCTACAACTATAAATTTTGCATCCACTTTAACTTCTGATTTAGGAGATATTGATAGCCAGACTTCTATTGCTACAATTGCTTGTTTATGTGTTCCTACTTCATCAACAACTATAGTTTCTGCTTGTGATACATATTCTTGGAATGGCACTGCTTACACTGCTTCTGGCGTTTATTCAGATTCCTTAATAAATGTTGGCGGTTGTGATAGTGTAGCGACATTAAATTTAACGATTAATAATAACGTAAATGTTGCAAACAATCAATCTATTTGTGTGGGTGATAGTGTAATTGTTGGTAGTTCAGTTTATACAACTACAGGAACTTTCACTAATATTTTAACAACATCAAGCGGATGTGATAGTACGATTACCACTACTATAAATATGAATATTTCAGGATGTACAGATTTAATAGCAATTAATTATGATTCAACAGCAATATGTGATGATGGTAGTTGTACTTACCAAATGACTTATGTGCCAGATGATAATTTTGAGAATTATTTAGAGGCAAATGGTATGGGGGACGGAATAGCATTGAATGACAGTGTGCATACTGCAAATATAAGTACCGTTACATCTTTAAGTGTGTTTTTCCAATCCATTTCTGATTTAACAGGGATAGCAGATTTTACTAGTTTAGTTACTTTAAATTGCCGAAATAATATACTTACCTCTTTAGATGTGAGTACTAATACTACTTTACAAACTTTAAATTGCAGAAATAATTTACTTACTACTTTAGATATAAGCAATAATTCTGCTTTAACAGTTTTTTATTGCTATAATAATTTACTTACTTCTTTGGATATGAGAAATGGGAATAATACAAATATCTCATTTTTTAGTGCTTTAAACAATCCTAATTTACTTTGTATTAGTGTAGATGATGTAACTTATTCTACTGCTACTTGGACCTCTATTGATGCACAAACTAATTTTAGTGCAAATTGTGCTACTGCTTTTGGGTGTACTGATTCTACTGCTTGTAATTACAATCCTATTGCTACTCTTGATGATGGAAGCTGTAATTACCCATCTACTGGAACAACAGCTATTGTTGTTTGTGATAACTACACTTGGAATGGAACAACATATACTACAAGTGGAACTTATACTTATACAACAACAAATGCATCTGGTTGTGATTCTACAGCTACTTTGAACTTGACTATAAATATTAGTTCTGCTTCTACTAATAATACTACAATTTGTGAAGGCGCTTCATTTGTTGTTGGTAATAATTCGTATTCTGCTTCAGGAACTTACATTGATACGCTAACTACCTCTAATGGATGCGATAGTATAGTTACAACTAATTTGACTGTAATAACATTAAGTGTTAGTATTACTGCTTCAGGGATAACAAATATTTGTGGTGGCGATTCGGTTACATTAAGTACAACAGCAAGTAATGTGACTTATCAATGGAATGATGATAATGGAGCGATTTCTGGAGCTACATCATCTTCATATGTTGCTACAACTTCTGGAAACTATAACCTAACAATTACCGATTCAAATGGTTGTAGTGTAACATCAACATCCATTACCATAACTGTAACCACAATTCCAGTCCCTACTAATTTAACATCTACTAATATTAGTTTTACAACAGCCACATTAAGTTGGGATAATATCCCTTCAATTACTTCTTATGAAATAAGATACAGAGAAAGCGGAGGAACATGGCTAAGTATTGTAGTAAGTAATAATACTGTAAATAGTAGTGCATTAACTTCAAATACTACATATGAATGGGAAGTAAGAGCTATATGTCCTAATAATTCAAATATAGCGTCAGCTTGGAGCACTACACAAGTATTTGCTACTTTAGGTTGTACAGATATTACAGGAGTATATACTAATAATATAATGCTTGATAGAGCTACTCTTAATTGGTCTGCTAGTGCAACAGCAAACTCATATGATATTTTATTTAAAGAACAAGGTGGAAGTTGGCAATATATTCCAAGTACAACAACAAATAGTAGGGTGAAAAGTGGACTGAATGTTGCAACTACTTATATATGGAAAGTAAGAAGCGTATGTTCTCAAGATACATCAATTGTTTCTAATTGGTCTGCAGCTGATACATTCTCAACACCTTCTGTTTGTACAACACCTTTAAATCCTGCTACTTCATCTGTTGCTCTTACTACAGCAACATTTAATTGGGATGCTGTTGTTGGAGTGAGTGAATATATTATAAGATATAAAGAAGTGTCTGGTGCATGGGGTTCATTTGTTTACGATACAGTTAACACAAATTCTCTTTCTATAATTGGACTAAATACTTCAACTAATTACCATTGGCAAGTAAGAGCAGCTTGTAGCCCTTTAGGATTTAATAGTTCTGGATTTACGGCTTTTATTTCATTTACAACTCTAACGCCTTGTACTAATCCTGCTGGATTAACGGTGGGTAATGTTACAGCATTTGATGCAAGTGTTAGTTGGTTGGCATCAACCTCAGCAATAGATTTTGATATATATTATAGTGTTCAAGGGTCTGGTATTTGGGATACAATTTCAACAACTTCAGCATCTACTACTATTAGCGGATTAACTTTTTCTACTACTTATGAGTGGGGAGTTATGTCAATTTGTGCATTAGGAGGAATAAATAATTCTGCTGTGATTTACGGAACTCCATTTACTATTGATAATCAGTGTGCTGATCCAACCAATTTAGTAGTAAGTGGAATTGCTACTGATGAAGCTACATTAAGTTGGAACGCTTCAACTTCTGTTGATCATTATGAGTTAAGATATAAAGAAACAGGAGCAGCTTCTTGGACAACAATTAGCAATATTCCTGGTGCTGCAAGTTCAAAAGCACTTACTGGGCTTACCCTTTCTACTACTTATGAGTGGGAATTAATGGCTATTTGCGATTTATTTAATAATAATTCAACTTGGGTTGCAGGGACAAACTTTACAACTTTAAGCTGTCCAGTACCAGCAAATGCTGCAACTTCAACTATTTTATTAGATAGAGCAACTCTTAACTGGGATGCTGTAGCAACTGCTTATTTATACCAAATCAGATTTAAAGAAGTAACCTCAGGAACTTGGCTACTTATTACAGAATATAGTAATTCAAGAACAAAGACTGGACTATCAGCAAATACCAATTACCACTGGCAAGTAAGAACATATTGTAATGCAAGTGGAACAAATGTTTCTGATTGGTCAGATACTGTAAGTTTTAGCACTCCAGCAATTTGTGCTACTCCATTAAACTCAACAACTTCTGTAATTGGCTTGGATTTTGCTACATTAAATTGGGATGCTGTTTCTGGGGTTAGCGCATACATTGTAAGAGTGAAAAAAGTGTCTGGAGCTTGGGCTTCTTGGGTATACGATACGGTAAATACAAATACTATAACAGCTACAGGATTGAATAATGCTGTAAATTATCATTGGCAAGTAAGAGCAGCTTGTAATCCGCTTGGGTTTAATAGTTCTGGTTTTACTGCTTATAATCTTTTTACAACTCTTACTCCTTGCGGAAATCCATCAGCACTTACTGTGGATAGTGTTGGAGTGAATGAAGCATATTTAAGCTGGACTTCTCCTGTAGGAGCAGATCACTTTGTTGTTTTATACTCTGATTCTGGAAGTGGAGTGTGGAATTCAGCAACAACTGTAAATACTAATATAGCACTTACAGGGCTTTCAACTTACGCTCCTGTTGAGTGGAAATTGCTCGTGTTCTGTGATGCTTCAGGATTAAATAATTCGGATACTATTGCAGGGTCTAATTTTACAACTGCAAACCCTTGTACAGTACCGAATGGATTAAGCACATCAAATGTAGGGCTTACCTCTATTACTTTTAATTGGAATGCTGCAGCACTTGCTCATCATTATGAATTTAGAAGAAGGGTACAAGGAACAGCAACTTGGACTACATTAACTAACTTGACAGGGACAAGTAGAACGGTTACAAATTTAGCTTCTTCAACTACTTACGAATGGGAAGTAAGAACAATTTGTACTTGGAACGGCACATCTTTTAGTGATTGGTCAGCTACCCAAACAGTAACTACACTTACTCCATGTCCTTTAGCATCTAATATAAGTACAATAAATATCGCATTAACTTCTGCAACTTTAGATTGGGATGATGTACTAGGAGCTTGGGGCTACAGAGTAAGATTTAAGCAAACTTCTGCTGCTTGGAGTGCATGGCAGTACGATACTGTATTAGCACCAATATCTGTAATAAATAAAGTAGGACTAACTGCCGGAACGGATTATCATTGGCAAATAGCTGCAATTTGTGAGCAATCAGGAGTAAATTCTTCTGCTTTCTCTGCTTACCAAACTTTTACTACTACTCCACTTTGTTCAAATCCTCATTCTTTGGCGGTAAATCAAATAACTTTAACATCTGCTAATTTAGTGATGTACGGACCAACTAACCCTGATCATTATTATGTTCTTTATAAAGATACTTCATCTGCAACTTGGGATACTATAGTTTTATCTGGAGCAGATATTTCAGGAGGATATGCATCTAAAGTGATTACGGGACTGAGTCCTGCAACAATTTATGAGTGGAAATCACAGGCTTCTTGTCAAGCAGATGATAGTAATTTATCAGCATTTACTACAGGACCTAATTTTACTACAATTACTCCTTGTGGAATTCCTACTAATCTTTCGGAAACTGTGAATGGGCAAGACGCTACAATTAGTTGGGGTGCAATTTCAGGAGCAGTATTTTACACTATACAGTACAGACTAGTCGGAGGGAATTGGCAAACTGTATCAAATATTACAAACACATCATATATTATTTCGAATTTAGGCTATGGATTATCTTTAGAATGGGCTGTTGCTGCTCATTGTGATTATACCGGATTAAATGTATCAGTATTTAGTGCTACTAATACTTTTACAACATCAAGTTGTCCTACTCCTACAAATATTTCAGTTTCTAATATCTTAACTGATAGAGCGACTATTAGTTGGGATAATATCCCTTCTTCTCATCATTTTTCATTAAGGGTAAGATTAGCTGGAACTACAACCTGGACTGTAAACAATGTGTATTTATATACTAATAGTAAAACGGTTTCAGGATTATTGGATGGAACTTCTTATGAATTTCAAGTGCTTACAGCTTGTACTAACGATACTATAAATGTTTCAGCTTGGACTACAATTCAATCATTTACCACTATAGCAAATTGTTCAGCAAAACCATCAGCACTTACGGCTTCAAATATAACGCTAACATCAGCTGATTTATCTTTTACTGGAACAACTAATGCGGTGGCTTATTTACTCAGATTTAAAGGTGTTGCTGCTGCTTGGGGTGCTTGGCAATATGATACTTTGTCGGCCCCAACAGTTAGTGTGAGTAAAACAGGATTAACTCCTGGAACTGATTACCACTGGCAAGTAAGAGCTATTTGTGATAATGCTGCAACAAATATTTCTGGCTGGAGTAATAATCATCAATTTTCTACTTTAACTCTTTGTGCAAACCCATCAGGATTGAGCGTGTATCAAAGTTTGGCAACAACATCTTCTGTTACATTAACTTGGGTAGGAGATTGGGGAGTAAATGGATATTTAGTAGCATTCAAAGATTCAACATCTGCAAGTTGGGACACACTACTAATCAATAATTCTGGGGTAACATTTAATACTGCTAACAATAATTCTTATGTTGCTTCCGCTACTATTAATGGTAGTGTTGTTATTTTAGAAATGAGTGGATTATCATCAGGAACTGCTTACAATTGGCAAGTGATGACTTCTTGTGCGGCAAACGACTTAAATAATTCTTCATTTGTAAGTGGGGCAAATGCTTCTACCTCACCTCCTTGTACAACACCTGCAAGTTTTAGTACTACAGCAATACATACTACTGATGCAACTATTAATTGGGCAGCATCTTCAACTGCACATCATTATGCAATAAGAGTAAGAGTGCAAGGAACTAATACTTGGGCAATAAATGTAGATTATATTTATAGTACTAATAGAACGCTTTTTGGTTTAACGGCTGGACAATCTTACGATTGGCAAGTAAGAACTGTTTGTTCTTCTGATACAACAGAAACATCTGCTTGGTCAGGTACACAATCGTTTACTTCTTTATCAGATTGTAGCGTTTTGCCTACAAATATTACTACAAACAATATCACTTTAACTTCTGCTGATTTATCTTTTACAGGAACAGCAAGTGCAGTTGCATATCTAGTAAGGTTCAAAGAATCTTCTGCTGCTTGGGGGGCATGGCAATATGATACTTTGGTAGCGCCAATAGTTAGTTTGAGTAAATCAGGACTTTCTTCCGGGACTTACTACCATTGGCAAGTTATGGCACTTTGTGATGCAAACGGATCTAACACTTCTTCTTGGTCGGCTTATCAAACATTTACAACAGACCAGTTATGTGCACAACCATTTAATTTAAGTGTTCTACAATCTTTAATGACTACTTCATCAGCTGCACTTAGATGGTATGGCCCTATGAATACTACTTATTATGTAATGTTCAAGGATTCTACCGTTACTAATTGGGATACATTAAGTGTAACAGGAAATTCTGTAACAAACCTAACTTCTCTACCATTTGGACTTTCTGGTTCTTCTACTCAAAATGGTTCGGAAATGACTATAACTTTAAGTGGACTTTCAGCAGGAACTACTTATAATTGGCAAGTGCTTGCTGCATGTGCTTCTTTTAATATATCTTCTGCAGTAAATGGCAGTAATTTTACTACTACTCCTCCTTGTGCTACTCCAACAGGATTAAATACCACTGCCGTTGCAGCAACTAATGCTACAGCAAATTGGAATACAAGTTCTACTGCTCATCATTATAATGTAAGGGGTAGAGTGCAAGGCGCAAGTGGTTGGGCAATTAATATTGATTACTTATATAGTACAAATAGAACTTTCTTTAATTTGACTGCTGGAGCAACTTATGAGTGGCAAGTAAGAAGTGTTTGTTCTTCTGATACTTCAGAAACATCTCCTTGGTCGGCATCAGAAGTGTTTAGTACATTAGTTAGTTGTAATAATTCACCTTCTAATCCTACAGAAATAAATATTGGTTTAACTACTACTACCTTAACTTGGGATATCCAATCTAGTGCTCAAAAGTATGAGGTGAGATTTAGAGAATCAAACCAAGGGTGGTCAAGTTTAGTTTATACAGAAACTACCCAAACCTCTATGGAT
>CAYVKX010000008.1:0-32812 GCA_964452095.1 uncultured Weeksellaceae bacterium | reverse complement strand
ATTTGTTTCCATTTCTTAGGTTTTTTAGTGTAAACCTATTTCAGGACAAGACAAACCCCCAACCCCTCCCAAGAGGGGAGATATTAAAAAAAACTCCCAACAGCAATGTTGGGAGTTTTTTTGGAAAGCATAATTTGATAATGAAGATAGGGACAAATTGTAAGTAAGGTTCTCTATATTAGATAAGTATAAACTATTATTTATATGGAATTAGTATAAATATGTGTCTCAAAACATAAAAAAAATATAAATATCATAGTTTATGTGTTTTAGAACATTTATTTTCGCCCCGAAAAAATTTTAAACTATGACAAATATTTTAATTGCTATTGTTGTTTTTCTGATTATTGCAGCAATGGTTCAAGTTTTAAGAGTAGGAGAATTAATCTCAGAAGTAAAAAATCAAGATGTAAACAAAGTAACAGATTCGGATAATAATACTCAGGCAATGTTGTTTTTTGCAATTGGGGGAGTAATTTATTTGATTACTGTTTTATGGCAGTTCAAGTATTGGGGAATCCATATTCTACCTCCTGCGAGTTCTGTGCACGGGCTTACAATTGATAGCTTAATGAACTTCACTTTAGGACTTATTATTTTTGTATTTTTTATTACACAACCTATATTGGTATGGTTTGTATATAAGTACAGAAGAAGCAATACAAAAAGCGCATTTTATTATCCTCACAATAATAAACTAGAGGTGATTTGGACAACCGTTCCAACTATTGCTCTTACAGTAGTGATACTTTATGGGATGAGTGTTTGGAGTAAAATTACTGCTCCTGCTAGTAAAGATGCAACAATAATTGAGGTTTATGCCAAACAATTTAACTGGACTGCAAGATATTCAGGAGAAGATAATACTCTAGGAAGTGCAAACTTCAGATTGGTAGAGGGCAGAAACGCATTAGGAGTAGATATGGAAGATGAAAATGCAATTGATGATAAAATTACCAGAGAAGTTCATTTAGTTGTAGACAAGCCAGTGTTATTGAAATTTAGATCTCAGGATGTAATTCACTCAGCATATTTACCTCACTTTAGAGTGCAAATGAATTGTGTACCAGGGATGACAACTCAGTTTGCCTTTACACCAAATCAAACAACTGCTGAGATGAAAGGGCAGGAAGGCGAAAATTTTGAGTTTGTATTATTATGCAATAAAATTTGTGGAATTGCCCACTATAATATGCAGATGAAATTTATTGTAGAAACACAAGAAGAATATGATGCATGGATAGCATCTCAAAAAACATTAGAAGAAAAATTATTAACTCAAAAATAATATAAAGATGTCAGATCATCATAAAGAAACTTTTTTGACTAAATATGTGTTTAGTCAGGATCATAAAATGATAGCAAAGCAATTTCTTATTACAGGAATGTTAATGGGAGTAATAGGTATGTTTATGTCCGTTTTATTCCGCTTACAATTATCAAGTCCTGGAGAATCCTTTGCCGTATTAGAATGGTTTTTAGGAGATAAATGGGCTCCAGGTGGAGTTTTAGACCCTAATATGTATTTAGCACTTGTTACCATGCACGGAACTATTTTGGTGTTTTGGGTACTTACTGCTGGCTTAACAGGAACATTTGCTAACTTTCTAATTCCCTTACAAATTGGAGCAAGAGATATGGCATCAGGATTTTTAAATATGCTTTCTTATTGGTTCTTTTTTGGGGCTACAATTGTAATGCTTATCTCACTCTTTGTTGAGTCTGGTCCTGCATCTGCTGGTTGGACGGTTTATCCTCCACTATCTGCATTGCCAGAGGCAATTCCTGGTTCTGGTTTGGGGCAAGATTTATGGCTTATTGGTATGGCGTTATTTATTGTTTCTTCTTTACTGGGGGGGCTAAACTATATTGTTACTATCTTAAATTTAAGAACAAAAGGAATGAGTATGTCTCGTTTGCCTTTAACAATTTGGTCATTATTAATCACAGCAATCATTGGGGTGTTAACTTTTCCTGTGCTTCTGGCTTGTGCATTATTATTAATATTTGATAGAAGTTTTGGAACATCTTTTTACTTATCAGATATAATCATCAATGGGGAAATGCTACATAATACGGGTGGCTCTCCAATTTTGTTTGAGCACCTTTTCTGGTTCTTAGGGCACCCAGAAGTATATATTATTTTATTACCTGCTCTTGGCTTGGTTTCTGAGGTGATGTCAGTAAATACTAGAAAACCAATCTTTGGATATAAAGCAATGGTTGGGGCTATGATGGCAATAGCATTCTTATCATGTATTGTGTGGGGGCATCATATGTTCGTAACAGGAATGGATCCGTTTTTAGGATCTGTATTTACCTTTACTACTTTGCTTATTGCAATTCCATCAGCAGTAAAAGTATTTAATTATTTAACTACTCTTTGGAAAGGAAGTATAAGATTCACCCCCGCAATGCTATTTGCAATTGGTTTTGTTTCAACCTTTATTACTGGAGGATTAACAGGATTAATTCTTGGAGATTCAGCTTTGGATATTAATGTTCATGATACTTATTTTGTAGTTGGTCATTTCCATATTGTGATGGGAGTTTCTGCTATTTACGGAATGTTTGCTGGTGTTTACCATTGGTTCCCAAAAATGTATGGTAGAATGATGAACAAGAAACTTGGATACATTCATTTTTGGATAACTTTTATCTCCGCTTATGGCGTGTTTTTTCCAATGCACTTTTTAGGATTAGCTGGCTTGCCAAGAAGATATTATACTAATAGTGCTTTCCCAATGTTTGATGGGCTTACCGATATTAATGAAGTGATTACTTTCTTTGCAATACTTGGAGGATTGATACAATTATTATTTATGTTCAATTTCTTCTATAGTATTTTTAAAGGAACAAAATCTACTCAAAATCCTTGGAAATCTAATACATTAGAGTGGACCGCACCTATTGAAAGAATGCATGGAAACTGGCCAGGAGAAATCCCAACTGTTGAAAGATGGGCTTATGATTATTCTAAGCCAGGAATGGATGAAGATTTCGTAATGCAAAATGTACCACTAAAAGAAGGAGAAACAGAGCACTAAAACAATGCCTATTGCACTAAATCAAAATAAAACCTCTAAGCAACTCCTTTGGGTTGGAATGGCAGGAATAGTAATGTTCTTTGCTGGACTAACTTCTGCTGTAATTGTTCGTAAAGCAGAAGGAAATTGGTTGGAATTTTCAATGCCAGATTGGTTTACGATCAGTACTATAGTTATAGCAATAAGTAGTGTTTTACTTTATTTAGCAGTTAGTGCCATTAAAAATGAAAAGTCGCCATTAGTATTAATTTTAGGAGCTTTATCATTAGGAATAGTATTTAGCTATTCTCAAATGATGGGCTGGACTCAATTAGTAAATGAGGGGGTTTATTTAACTGGGGAAGGAAGCAATCCTGCTGGATCATTTTTATATGTAATCACATTAGCTCATTTATTGCATTTAGCGGGCGGATTAATAGCGCTTTTAGTTACTGCAATCAATTCAATAAAAAGAAAAT
The DNA here is from genome assembly GCA_964452095.1 of uncultured Weeksellaceae bacterium. Taxonomy (GTDB): domain Bacteria; phylum Bacteroidota; class Bacteroidia; order Flavobacteriales; family BACL11; genus DUAL01. The sequence goes on along the minus strand of CAYVKX010000008.1, from coordinate 29,307 downwards.
ATACTAAAGAAAATTATACAGGATTAGAGCTTGCTGCAAATTATTGGCACTTTTTGGGCATACTTTGGCTATATCTGTTTTTCTTTTTTAATTATTCATAAACAAAATAATACAATCAAATTATGGAACAAACAATAGAAAACACAAACTCATGGGACGGAAATGCAAAACCGTTTAATATTAGTTATGGAAAACTAATGATGTGGTTTTTCTTGATGACTGATGCACTGACTTTCTCAGGATTTTTAGCATCTTATGGTTTTAGTAGATTCAAATATGTGGATGTGTGGCCAAAAGCAGAAAATGTATTTACGCACTTTCCTTTTTTACATGGCGATCATCCTTTGCTTTTTGTAGCATTGATGACTTTTATACTTATTATGAGTTCGGTAACAATGGTACTTGCTGTAAATTATGGTCATAAAATGCAAAAGGAAAAAGTAATACTTTGGCTTTCTTTAACTATTGTTGGGGGAATTATTTTCTTAGGTTCTCAAGCATGGGAGTGGAGTCATTTTATTCATGGCTTAGATGGCGTTCCTGCAACTTTGGTTAGCAACCCTTATGGACACACTTTGTTTGCAGATTATTTCTTTTTTATTACAGGATTTCATGGGTTTCATGTTTTTAGTGGAATAGTAATTTTATCGATAATTTTGATAAATGTAATAAAAGGAACTTATGAAAAAAGAGGACATTATGAAATGGTGGAAAAAGTAGGATTGTACTGGCACTTTGTTGATTTAGTGTGGGTATTTGTATTCACATTTTTCTACTTAGTATAATATAGATATAGGACCGCTAGACATTAGTAGTTAGACAATTTCCTAACAACTAAAAACTAGTAAATAAAAACAAAAAAATAAATTATGACAGACACAACAACAAATAGCAACTGGTGGATTTGGAAAGTATTTTGGATTCTTTTAGCAATTACTACTTTTGAAGTATTACTTGGTATTTTCAAACCTTCATTTTTAGCCGGCACACAATTTTTAGGAACATCTCTTCTTAATCATATATTTATTATAATGACGCTTGTAAAAGCAGGATATATTGTAATGCAATTTATGCATTTGGGGCACGAAACAAAAAGTTTCAGATGGACTGTTCTTTTGCCTGTTTTGGTACTTATTCCTTATTTACTTTGGCTTGTATTGGTAGAAGGTGCATATTCTCATTTAATGATGTAAATTTGCACCCATGCAGCAAAAAATTAAAAAGTGGGTTTTACTTTTTGTATTACTCGTCTTACCTTATATTTTTTACACACTTATTTCCAAGGGAGAAAACAACTTTGTAAAATTAGCAGTAATTGGAGAAAACGGACATCAAATTCCTTCATTCAAGTTTGTAAATCAAAATAATGATACAATTACTAATGTTGATTATCAGGATCAGATTTATATAGCAAATTTCATATTTACAACTTGCCCAACTGTCTGCCCTACCATGACAATGAATATGAGATATATTCAAAACAAACTCAATATTTTTCCTAATATCAAGTTTTTATCGCATACTGTAAACCCTGAATATGACACGCCTGAAAGATTGAAGAAATATGCTCATAAAATGAGAATTAATGAAGAAAACTTCAATTTTGTAACTGGAGATAAAAAAGAGATTTATGATATTGCAATGTCTTATTTTGTAAATGCTTCTGAAGATTCTTTGGCTCCTGGTGGATTCCTGCATTCTGAATATTTAGTAATAGTGGATAAAGAAGGGAGAGTTCGTTCTGGGTATAGTAATTTTGTGTGTAGTAACTGTGGAGAGTCATCTAAAAAATTAACTATTGCGTGTTCTTCTTGTGGTAAGGAAAACACTCTTAAAGGGAATCCTGTAGGAAGTTATGATGGCACAAAAGATTTTGTAATTAAGGACATGATAAAAGATATAAAAACACTTATAGCCGAATATCATGAAGATGCAAAAGCAGAACGACATGAGAAATAAAAAACTCATATTATTATTTATTGGTATTGCTTTTAGCGTGCAATCTTTTCCCCAATGTGCTATGTGCAAGGCGGCAGTTGAAGCAAATTTGGAGGCGGGAGGAACAAAAGGTGCAGGTCTAAATGATGGCATTTTGTATTTGATGACAATGCCATATATTGCTGTTATTGTTTTTGGCTTGTTTTGGTATCTCCAAAATAAGAAAAAGAAGCAGCATAATTTATGAGTAACCTTAAATACTTTGGTCAGCTTTTAAAGTTCAGACTTTCAATAACTGTAGTTTTCTCTGCAATGATTGGTTACCTTTTAGGGGCTGAAACTTTTATTTTTAATGAATTTCTTTTACTAATTATTGGAGGTTTTTTTGTTACAGGATCAGCAAACGGGTTCAATCAAATTCTTGAAAAAGATAAAGATAAATTGATGGAAAGAACTGTTGATAGGCCTTTACCTCAAGGAAACCTTTCAGTATTGCAGGCAGTAATTTTTTCTTCTGTAATGGCATTATTAGGCTTATATCTTTTAAACTTTATAAATCCTCAAGGAAGTTTTTACGGCTTTATGTCTAAATCTTCTTTATTTGGTTTAGTTTCTATCCTACTCTATGTGCTTTCGTATACTCCCTTAAAGAGAGTATCAACAATTTCAATTTTTGTTGGGGCTATTCCTGGAGCAATTCCGTTTTTATTGGGATGGGTAGCAGCAACTGATGATTTTGGGTTGGCAGCAGGAACTTTGTTTGCAATTCAGTTTTTTTGGCAATTCCCACACTTTATTGCTATTGCTTGGGTGCTTAATGATGAGTATAAAAAAGCAGGGTTTAAGATGCTTTTTGGAGGAGAAAAAAATAAATATCCAGCAGTAATATCAATTTTTACTTCTGTATGTATGACAATTATTTCTGTTGTTCCTTTCTTTTGGAGTTATACTGATTTAACTCTTTCATTCTATGCTTTAGTACTGATTACAATTTTAGGGGTTTGGTTTACAAACAAGTCATTTAACTTGTATAAAGAAACTACTGATGCAAGCGCAAAGAAGTTAATGTTAGCCTCTTTTGCTTATTTGCCTTTAATGCAAATTATTTATGTTTTGGATAAATTTTTATACTAAGATTTAGAGAAGACAAAGATGGAATAAGTAGTTGCTGTAAGCAAGAAAAAAGCACCAATTTGATGTAGAGCTGCAAGCCAAATAGGAACTACTAAAATCAAAGTAAAAATCCCTAAAAGAGTTTGAAGAACTATTATCCCTAACATATAATTAAGCGCCCTTTTTTGATTTTTTTGTAGTTGAAAACTCCTTCCTTTATTCCAAATGTAAACTACAAAAGCAACCAAAATTAATGCAAGATTTCTGTGAATAAATTGCACACCATAAGGTGATTCAATAAAGTTTATCCATAATGGCTCAAGCCTATATACGGCATCTGCAATCCAGTATTCTCCCATTTTTGGCCAAGTATTAAATCCAATTCCAGCATTTAATCCAGCTACAAATCCACCATAAATAATTTGAATAATTATTAATAGCATCAGTATTTTTGTAAGACTAAGAAGTACAGTATTTCCACTTCTTTCTTCTATAAAAATGAGTGGCAAAGCCACCCAAAAAGTAAATGCAAAAGTTAAGAATGCTGTAATTAAATGCACTGCTAATCTGTAATGGCTTACATCAGGATTATTTACCAATCCACTTTTTACCATCCACCAACCAATTGCTCCTTGCATTGCTCCCATCAGTAGTAAAATAGAAGTTTGAATAATAAGTTTTTTGTTCAATCTTTTCTTTATCAGAAAATAAATGAAGGGTATAATAAATACTAAACCTAATAATCTACCAATCATTCTGTGGAGATATTCCCAGAAGAAAATAGCTTTAAATTCACTTAATGTAAAGTTGTAATTGTGTTGAATGTACTCAGGGTATTGCTTGTATAAATCAAAAGCATTATGCCATTGTTCGCTATTTAATGGAGGAATACTTCCCATTATCAAACTCCAATTAACCATTGATAAACCCGAGTTAGTCAATCTTGTAATCCCACCAATTATCACCATAATAAATATCAGAAAGCAACCTGATAATAACCAATATATTACGGCTTTGTCCTTTTGCATTTAGATGTAGTAAGGAGAAATTAAAATATAAACTAATACCCCTGTAAACGATACATAAAGCCACATTGGGAATGTGATTCTAGCAATCTTTTTATGAGCAGTAAAATTCTCTTTAAATGCTCTGGAAAGTGTAATCAATACCATTGGCATTATTACTGCTGAAAGTAAAATGTGTGTTATCAATACAAAGTAATAAAAGTACTTGATGGCTCCTTCTCCTCCAAACTTCACAGACTCATGTGTTAAGTGATGCGTAACATATGATAATAAGAATATTGTTGAGAGTGTTAATGCCAAATAAATCAATTTTTGATGCAGTTTTCTATTCCCATTTTTAATTGCTTTTACTGCAAAGATTAATGTAAAGAAAACGGTACCATTTACAATTGCATTTAATAATGGTAAAAAGTCAATTTCAAATCCTTCTATTTTAGGAGTAACATAAAGTAATGCTACTACAATTGGGATAATGATTGATAAGATAATAATAATTGGCTTGTGTTTCATAGTGGTTAGTTTATGAGTTGATAAAATTTAGTTTAAAGCGATATGTAGCTCCTTCAATTGCTCTTCATCAATATCTGATGGCGAATCAATCATTACATCTCTCCCTGAATTATTCTTTGGGAATGCAATAAAATCACGGATACTTTCTTGTCCACCCATAATTGCACAAAGTCTGTCAAAACCAAAAGCAACTCCTCCGTGTGGTGGGGCTCCATATTCAAAAGCTTCCATCAAAAATCCGAATTGCTCTTTTGCTTCAGCTTCACTAAATCCTAAATGCTTAAACATGAGTTCTTGTAAAGCTTTATCGTGTATCCTTATACTTCCACCGCCTATCTCATTTCCATTCATCACAAGGTCATAAGCATTGGCACGCACTGCTGCTGGATCAGTATCTAGTTTTGCAATATCCTCAGGCTTTGGTGAGGTAAATGGGTGGTGCATTGCATGATATCTTTCTGTGTCCTCATCCCATTCTAATAATGGGAAGTCTAACACCCACAAGGGCGCAAATACCTCAGGATTTCTTAATCCTAACTCTTCAGCTAAGTGTAAACGCAAAGTACCTAATGCTTTTCTTGTTTTGTCTAATCCACCTGACATTATTAGTAATAAGTCACCATCTTCACAAGCTGCTTTTTCCTTCCAAGCATTTCTAGCATCTTCATCAAAAAACTTATCTACTGTTGATTTTGATGTTCCATCTTCATTGTATTTACAATAAATTAATCCTGTTGCACCTACTTGTGGTGTTTTTACAAAACTGACTAATTTATCTAATTGTTTTCTTGTGTAGTTTGCACATCCTTTTGCATTTATGGTAAGAACTACTTCTGAGTTATCAAACACCCCAAAATCTTTCCCTTGGCACTCGGCATTCATTTCTACAAAAGCCATATCAAATCGGATATCTGGCTTGTCTGAACCATACAAACGCATGGCATCATCATAAGTCATTCTTGGGAATTCATTTAACTCAACTCCTTTTACTTCTTTTAGTAAATGTCTTGTTAATCCTTCAAACATATTAAGGATATCTTCTTGCTCAATGAATGACATTTCACAATCAATCTGTGTAAATTCTGGTTGTCTATCGGCACGCAAATCTTCATCTCTGAAACACTTTACAATCTGATAATATTTATCAATTCCACCTACCATTAATAGTTGCTTAAAAGTTTGTGGTGATTGTGGTAAGGCATAAAACTGCTTTTCATTCATTCTACTTGGTACTACAAAATCCCTTGCTCCTTCAGGAGTAGATTTGATTAAATAGGGTGTTTCTACTTCAATAAAACCCTCTCCATTTAAAAAGTTTCTCGTTTCAGTAGAAACTTTTGCTCTAAGCAGTAAATTTTCTTTTACAGGATTTCTTCTGATATCTAAATAGCGATATTTCATTCTTATTTCATCACCACCATCTGTTTCATCTTCAATTGTAAAAGGGGGTGTTTTTGAATTGTTTAAAATTATAAGTTCACTTACCTCAATCTCAATTTCACCAGTTGGAATATTCTTATTTTTAGATGAACGCTCAATAACAGTTCCGCTAATTTGAATTACAAATTCACGACCTAATTTTCTTGCATCAGTACAAAGGTCAGCATTTACATCCATATTAAAAGCTAATTGAGTGATACCGTATCTATCTCTCAAATCAACAAAAGTCATTCCTCCTAAATCTCTTGTTTTTTGCACCCATCCACTTAAGGTTACTTTTTCTGAAACATTGTTTATGTTTAATGTTCCGCAATTGTGTGTTCTTAACATCTTTAAAAATATTTGCTGCAAATTTAACACATTAGTTTTGTAATTTCGCACTATGGAAATAAATCCTTTTGATGATACTTATTTTATGAAAGAAGCCTTGAAAGAGGCACATAAAGCTTTGGAAAAAGATGAGGTTCCTGTTGGTGCAGTTATAGTTTGCGACAATCAGATTATTGCTCGTGCCCATAATTATACGGAGGCCTTAAATGATGTAACTGCCCATGCCGAGATGCAAGCATTTACTGCTGCTGCTGATTATTTAGGAGGAAAATATCTTAATGAATGCACATTATATGTTACTCTTGAACCTTGTGTAATGTGTGGTGGTGCAGCTTATTGGACACAATTAAAAAAGGTAATTTTTGGAGCAAGAGATGAAAAAAGAGGGTTTTCAATGCTTTCCGAAAATATTTTACATCCTAAAACTGAAATTGAAAGCGGATTAATGAAAGAAGAATGCGGCAAATTATTAACTGATTTTTTTAAATCAAAAAGATAAATAAGCGTATTTTTGCGCTACTAAAAATATAAAATTATGAATTATCCAGAAGCAATGTGCGCACCTATGCGTGCTGATTTAACATCAGCAGGTTTTGTAGAATTAAAAACTCCTGAAGCAGTATCAGACTTATTAGATAAAAAAGAAGGAACTGTTTTAATAATGGTGAATTCAGTATGTGGTTGTGCGGCAGGAAACGCTAGGCCAGCTGTGAAAATGACAACTCAATTTGATAAGAAAGTAGATACTTTTGCTACTGTATTTGCAGGTCAGGATATTGGTGCAACTGCAAAAGCTAGAGAATATATGGCTCCATTTCCTCCTTCATCACCATCAATTGCAGTTTTTAAAGATGGAAAATTAGTTCATTTTATTGAGCGTCATCATATTGAAGGTCGTTCGGCTGAAATGATTGCTGAAAATATTAAGGATTGTTTTGATCAAATTTGTTAACTATCCAGAAGAATTTTATTCAGTTTTTTTACATCTAAAATCCAGATTTTTCTCCTTTGGGTTCTTACAACTCCTTCTTTTACAAATGCGGAAAGCGTTCTGATTGCATTGGCGGTGGTCATATTAGAAAGGTTCGCCAATTCTTTTCGTTTCATTTCAATGTTAATTAGTCTCTTTTCTTTTTTTGAATAACCATAAATTTCACTTAATTCTAAAATAGTTTCAGCAAGTCTGGATCGCATATGTTTTTGAGTTAATTTTATGGTTCTTTTTTCGGTATTTCTAAGTTCTTCCGACAAGCTTTTTATGATTTTCATGGATAAATCATTGTTGTTTTTTACCACAGAATGAAAATCTTTTTTATCAATAATACAAACTGACACATCCGAAATGGCAGATGCATTTGTGCTGTATTTTGTACCACTCATTAGTTCATGAAACCCTAAAAAATCTACCTCTTTTTTTAAGGATACTATTTGTGAGTTCCCTAATTCATCTTCCACCGATATTTTTGCTTTTCCAGCACTTAAGCATATCAGTCCTTTCGGTTTTTCCCCAACATTATATATTGTTTTCCCCCTTTTAATATTAAAGGATTTTCTTTTTGAATTTAAAATACCTAGTTCCTCTACCGATAAATCGCGTAATAGAGAAAATCTTTTTTTCAAACAATTAATACAACCACTTGCATCCATTGTACATTCTTTATTATCCATTTTGAATATGTTTTATATCAGCAAAATTAGAATTATCAAATAATATAAAATATGATATAAATCATTAAAATTTATTCTTCTATTTTTCATTATAAGTTTACAACTTTTGCTGTAAGTTTGCAACAATTACTTATTACAAAATGTCATTAGAAAAATATTTTGAAACTTTTAGGGAGAATACAATTGGGAGAAATCAGACTTTTCTGTCTCCTTTTGGTGAGCAAAAAATAATATATGCCGACTGGATTGCAAGTGGTAGAAATTACAAAGCTATTGAGGACAAATTAAGGAATGAAGTATTTCCTTTTGTAGGCAATACACATACCGAAACTTCTACTACTGGAGCAACTATGAGTTTAGCTTTTCATCATGCACTTAACTTGATAAAACAACATGTGGGAGCAAATAAAAATGATATAATTATTTCGGCAGGAGCAGGAATGACTATGTTGGTGAGTAAATTCCAAAGAATTTTAGGGCTTAAAATTCATGAAAAATATCAGGATGAAATTACCATTGAAAATCGACCGATAGTTTTTGTTACTCACATGGAACATCATTCCAATCAAACTTCTTGGATTGAAACTATTTCGGAAGTTCAACTGATTCCGCACACAAAAGATGGACATATTGATTTGGAAGGATTTAAAGAATTGCTCAAAAAATACCAAGATAGAGAAACGAAAATTGCAGCAGTTACTTCTTGTTCTAATGTTACGGGTGTTTTTACTCCTTATTTTGAAATAGCAGAAATTATGCACGAAAACAATGGGCTTTGTTTTGTGGATTTTGCTTGTTCTGCTCCATATATTGATATCAATATGCATCCTGAAAATCCGAAACAACAATTGGATGCAATTTTTCTTTCTCCACATAAATTTTTGGGTGGTCCTGGTTCTACAGGAATTTTAATTTTTAATAAAGATTTATATACCAATCAAATTCCGGATAGTCCAGGCGGAGGGACTGTAGATTGGACAAATCCTTGGGGAGAACATAAATATGTAGAAGATATTCAGGAAAGGGAAGATGGCGGTACACCTGCATTTTTGCAAACCATCAAAACGGCACTTTGCTTTGAGTTGAAAGAGAAAATGGGAGTAAAAAATATTTTAGATAGAGAGCATGAGCTGCATAAAATAGTTTGGAAAAAATTCTCAGAACTGGATAATGTGCATGTTTTGGCGGATAATTTCCCAGAAAGATTGGGAGTCTATTCTTTTTATATAGATGATTTGCATTTTAATTTGGCTGTTCAACTTTTGAATGATAGGTTTGGAATTCAAGTAAGGGGAGGTTGCTCTTGTGCAGGAACTTACGGGCATATTTTATTAAATGTAGATGTGAGCTTTTCTCACAACATTACCGATCATATTAATCATGGTGATTTATCCTTAAAGCCCGGCTGGGTGCGGATGTCAATTCATCCAACAATGACGGATAATGAGATGCGTTTTATCATGAATGCAATTGAGGAGTTAGCCAAAAACCATGAAGATTGGGCGAAAGATTATATTTACAATAATATAAATAATGAGTTTATTTATAAGGACAAATCTTTTGCAAAAAAGAATAAAGAAAGGGTAGAGGGTTGGTTTAAGTTGTAGTTTACTTCTTTAAAACGGTTGGAACTTTAAAGTAATCAGAATCTTTTTGAGGTGCATTTTTCAGGGCTTCCACTTGCGAGACAACTTCTTTTATTTCATCTTTTCGTAATATATTCATCTCATCACTTAAATAAATAAGTGGCTCTACATCATCTGTATTTACTTCCGATAATTTATCTACAAACCCAATTATTTTCTCCATATCAGCAATCATTTCCTTTGATGAATTTTCATCAAATTCTAACTTTGCCAAAGTGGCAATTTCTTGTATGAGTTTATTAGTTATTTTCATCTTTTTTTAATTGCTCAAAAATAGTATTGTAAACCGATAGTTTCAAATTTTCAACAGAAATATTCTCAAATTCTTTTATTGGCTTATGTACTTTTACCCTCACAATCCCTGGTCGTCCTTTAAAATATTCTTGTGGAAAGATTCGTTTATTATCCGGAATTGTAATGGGGACTATTTTTCTGTTTTGCTCGAGTGCTAACCTAAAAGGACCATTCTTGAACTTTTTTAAAAACACCTCTTTTTTTGGAATTCCTCCTTCCGGAAAAATACACATACTTAGTCCTAAATCTAACTTTTTTCCTGCTTCCAAAAATGCAGCATAAGCATCTCTTATTTTGCTTCTATCTACAGTTACAATATTGTTTTTGTAGAACCAACCAAAAAGAGGAAGGCGAGCAATTTCAGCTTTTCCCATATATTGTAAAGGCACTGGTAATATCGCTAAAATCAGGGGAATATCTAAGGTAGAAATATGATTGGGACAAAAAATATAACAATCTTTTTTATCTAACTTTTCTTCCCAACTTACCTTTGGAAAAATAAATGAAAACAGCAAAGTTATTTTTGCCCAATACCGAGTTAAGTGTGCAACAATTTTGTTGTTTTCTACTATTGCCGTAAAAAAAAATAGAGCTGGAATAAAGCAAATAAAAACAACTATAAACACGATTAAAAACCATAATCGCCAAATTGAACTAAAAAGATAGCCGAGCCATTTCATTAGGCAAAGATAAAAATCCTATTTTTACAGCATCAAAATTTTAAATAAATGGCAAGAATACTTACAGGAATTCAAAGTACAGGCACTCCACATTTAGGCAATTTGCTAGGAGCAATAATTCCGGCAATTGAGCTTTCGAAAGACACAAAAAACGAAAGTTTATTTTTTATTGCCGACTTGCATTCCTTTACTACAATTAGAGATGCCCAGAGGTTAAAAGAAAACACTTACGCCACTGCTGCCGCTTGGCTCGCCTTTGGTTTTGATATCGATAAAAATCTTTTTTACCGCCAATCTGATGTTACAGAAGTTACGGAACTTTGTTGGTATTTGAACTGCTTTGCACCTTTCCAAAGATTACAATTGGCACATTCTTTTAAGGAAAAATCAGATAAATTGTCAGAAATAAATGCAGGACTTTTTACTTATCCAGTGCTTATGGCAGCCGATATTTTATTGTATGATGCTGAGATTGTTCCAGTTGGAAAAGATCAAATGCAACACTTAGAAATCACAAGAGATATTGCTTCTCGTTTTAATCATAAATACCCAAATTCATTTATAATTCCAGAAACTAAAGTGGATGAAAGAGTGATGATAGTACCAGGAACTGATGGTCAAAAAATGAGCAAATCCTACAATAATTTTATTGATATTTTTCTTTCTGATAAAAAGTTACGGAAACAAATAATGGGAATCAAAACAGATTCTACCCCAATGGAAGAGCCAAAAGATGCTGAGAATTGTAATGTGTTTAAGTTGTACAAATTATTAGCAAATGATAAGCAAACAGCAGAATTAAAAGCAAAATATGCAGCTGGAAATTTTGGTTATGGTCATGCAAAACAAGAGCTTTTTGAGCTGATTTGTGATAAATACAAAAATGAGAGAGCAAAGTTTAATTATCTAATGGAAAATAAAAATATTATTGATGAAGAATTAGAAAAAGGGGCTGAAAAAGCTAAAGTTATTGCTAAGGAAGTTTTAGCAAGGATAAGAAAAAATATCGGCTATTAAATGGATAAGCAAATTGTTAATTTTATCAATGAACATCATCTTTTAACTTTGGCTACAAGCAAAGATAATGAGCCTTATTGTTGTAATGCTTTTTATGTTTTTAATGAAGAAAACAATTCCCTTATTTTTTCTTCTGACACCAAAACTAAGCACGCAACTGATTTTATAGCAAACCCAAATGTTGCTGGGAGTATTTCTTTAGAAACAAAAGCAGTTGGAAAAATACAAGGCGTTCAACTTTTAGGTAGAATTTTTGAGCTAAAAGGAGAGGATTTAAAAAAAGCGACTAAGCAATATTTAAAAACTTACCCTTACGCAAGGTTAATGGAAACCCATCTTTGGAAAATGAAACTCACTTTCGCCAAAATGACTCATAACCGTTTAGGTTTTGGGAAGAAATTGATTTGGGAGAAAAAAGATAATGAGTCAATTTGATAATGTGAAAATGTAACAATTAAGAAGCAGTTGTTAGATTGAACATTGTATGAGGAAACGATTTTTGTATATTGCCGCCTCATTTTTAAATCAACTAAATGACAATAGAAAAACAAAAAAGATACGATACTGCTTATATGCGAATGGCATTGGAGTGGGCAAAATTATCGCACTGCAATCGCAAACAAGTGGGGGCACTTATTGTAAAAAACCGCATGATTATCTCGGATGGATACAATGGAACGCCCTCAGGATTTGATAATTGTTGTGAAGATAATGATGGGCAAACACATTGGTATGTGTTGCATGCTGAAGCAAATGCTATTTTGAAAATTGCAAGTTCTAACCATGATTGTAGCGGGGCAACCCTTTACTTAACCATGTCGCCATGTAGGGAATGTAGCAAATTAGTACATCAAGCAGGAATAAAAAGATTGGTGTATCTAACGGGCTATAAAGATGAGTCGGGCTTAAAATTTTTGGAAAATGCTGGAGTGGAAATAGAAAAATTAGAATTTTGAAATGAAACGACTTAAAAAACAATACCAACCAATTGCTTTTTCTTTGGTGCTTATTGCAGGAATCCTAATTGGGGATTTTTTATCTAGGACAAATAATGGGGTAAGTAATTTGCAAATTCATCAAAGTTCAAAAATAAACAATATTTTACAACTTATTCAGGAGGATTATGTGGACACCATCAATATAAATGATTTGGAAGAAAATGCCATCAACTCCATTTTGAAAGAGTTAGACCCGCATAGCTCTTATATCAATCTAAAAAGAATAAAGGGCGTAAATCAGGAAATGGAAGGAAGTTTTGGCGGAATTGGTGTGGAGTTTAACATACAGGAAGATTCTATTGTGGTGGTTTCCCCAATTTCTGGCGGCCCATCTGAAAGGTTGGGGATAAAATCAGGAGATAGAATTGTGGTGGTAGATGAGGAAAATGTGACTGGAATTGGCATAGAAAATCAAGGGGTAATTGATAGATTAAGAGGAGAAATCGGCACAAAAGTAAGTGTGAAGATTAAAAGAAAATCGGTAAACAAGCTTATAGATTATAGCATAACAAGAGGAGAAATTCCGCTTTTCAGTTTGGATGTAAAAATGATGTTGGATGATAAGATTGGCTACATCAAACTCAATAGGTTTTCTGGCACTACCACTGATGAGTTTATTAAGGCAAGCGAGCAGCTTTTAAGTGAGGGGGTGCAAAATTTGATTTTGGATTTAAGAGGCAATCCTGGTGGCTATTTGAGTGCTGCCATAAGTATTAGCAATCAGTTTTTAAGCGGTGGCGAAATGATTGTTTTTACAGAAGGAAGAAATAGGAGAAAGGATGAATTTCATGCAGACAAAGATGGCTTACTCACCTTTTGTAAAGTGGTAGTTTTGGTAGATGAGGGCTCTGCCTCTGCCTCCGAAATTGTGGCTGGTGCTTTGCAAGATAACGATAGGGCAAAAATTGTGGGCAGAAGAACTTTTGGGAAAGGATTGGTGCAAGAGCAAATCCCTCTTTATGATGGCTCGGTGGTGCGGCTTACTACCCAAAGATATTACACTCCAACTGGCAGAAGTATACAAAAGCCCTATGAAAATGGGAAAGATAAAAACTATTTTATGGAGGTGTATAAAAGGGAAGGAAAAGATAGTTTGCCTATTGCCGACTCCCTTATTTTTACTACTCCAAAAGGAAATATAGTATATGGGGGAGGTGGAATAATGCCAGATTATTTGGTGGCAAACGATACTACTTTGGATAGCAAAAAACTATCTGTGTTTTTTAGTAAAAACTGGATATTTGATTTTTGCTTTGATTATGCCGATAAGCATAGAGAGGGCTTTACAAAGGAGCAACTTTTAGCAAAAAGTGTTTTTACGGATTTTATGTATTTTGTAAAAAACAAGGATGCTGATTTTGTGTTTGATTTAAAGGAAAATGACAAAGCTTACCTCAACCGCCAACTAAAAGCCAATATTGGCAGAAACCTTTGGGGCAATGAAATTTTTTATAGAATTTTAGTTGAAGAAGACAGATTTGTAGAAAGGGCAATAAAGGAATTTTGAAAAAGATGGCAGCTTAAAACCTATGCCTGAGGGTGGGTGCTAAACCCTACTCCACAGTTACACTCTTAGCCAAATTTCTTGGCTGGTCAACATTACAGCCTCTCATTACGGCAATATGGTAAGAGAGTAATTGCAAAGGAATAATGGAAAGTAGTGGTATCAATTCTTCAAAACAAGAAGGAATTTCTATGCAATAATCTGCTATTTCTTTTACGGTTTTATCCCCCTCTGTTACTATGGCAATAAGGCGACCACCTCTTGCTTTTACTTCCTGTATGTTGCTTACTACTTTTTCATAATTTCCTTTTCTTGTTGCCAATACCACAATCGGCATTTTTTCATCAATTAGTGCAATAGGGCCGTGCTTCATTTCTGCTGCCGGGTAGCCTTCTGCATGTATGTAAGAAATTTCTTTTAACTTGAGTGCCCCTTCCAAAGCCACAGGGAAATTATAGCCCCTTCCCAAATATAAAAAGTTGGTGGCATCTTTAAATTCTGCCGAAATCTCTTTTATCAAATCATCTGATTCCAATACTTTTTTTACCTTTTCAGGGATGAGTTCTAATTCTGTAATAATTTGGCGGTATTCGGTAGTTGTAAGCGTGCCTTTTTCTTTGGCAATCCTTAGCGCCATAAGGGTAAGTACCACCACTTGTGTGGTAAATGCTTTGGTAGATGCCACCCCTATTTCCGGGCCAGCATGGGTGTAACTTCCTGCATCCGTTAATCTTGGAATGGAAGAGCCTACCACATTGCAAATCCCTAGAATAGTAGCTCCTTTTTCTTTGGCTAATTCTAATGCTGCCATAGTATCTGCTGTTTCTCCCGATTGAGAGATGGCTAAAAACACATCTTTTTCATTGATAATTGGGTTTCTGTATCTGAACTCTGAAGCGTATTCCACCTCAACCGGAATTCTTGCCAAGTCTTCAAACAAATATTCCCCAATTAATCCTGCATGCCATGAAGTTCCACAAGCCACAATAATGATACGCTCGGCATTCATTATTTTCTTTTCATAATCCAAAATTCCACCCAAAGTAATTTCTCCTGTTTTTGCAGAAATCCTTCCTCTCATAGTGTCTAAAATACTTTTGGGTTGCTCAAAAATTTCTTTGAGCATAAAATGATCAAAACCTTCTTTTTCAATGGCTTCCAAACTCAGCTCTAATTCATCAATATAAGGCGTTTTCTTAATGTTGGAAATGGTTTTAATTTCCAATTCCTCTCCTTTATTGATTCTAGCGATTTGCTCATCTTCCAAATACACAACATTCCTAGTATATTCCACAATTGGAGTGGCATCAGAAGCTACAAAATACTCCCCTTTTCCAACTCCAATTACAAGCGGACTACCTTTTCTGGCAGCAATCATTTCTTCTTTATTTTCTTTATCCATCACTAAAATAGCATAAGCACCAACTACTTCATTTAGTGCCAAACGAACCGCCTCAAACAAATTAACTTTTTCATGATTTTTAATCTCTTCAATCAAATGAACAAGCACTTCTGTATCGGTTTCACTCTCAAAAATATGTCCTTTTTTTACAAGAGCTTTTTTAATAGAATCATAATTTTCAATAATTCCATTATGAATAAGCGCCAAAGTACTATCACCTGATTTGTGAGGGTGTGCATTTATTTGGTTTGGCACTCCATGAGTTGCCCACCTTGTATGCCCAATCCCGATATTTCCATCAATATCTTTCCCTTTTGTAAAATCTTCTAGATCGGAAACTTTTCCAGCTTGCTTATAAATGTTAATTTGATTTTCAATCCCTATTGCAATTCCAGCACTATCATAGCCCCTGTATTCTAATCTATGAAGTCCTTTTATTACAATCGGATAGGCCTGTTTGCCTCCTACATATCCTACAATTCCACACATTACAAATCGGTATAAATAATTTTAAAACTTACTTTATTTTTAGGTAAAATTGTTCTTTTGGCATTTACTGCCCCACCAGAAGCCACTAAGTACAATTTGTTGGTATATTCATCATTATTTAAGAGGTGATAAAAATACCTTGTGATATTAAAAATGTATTTTCCATTTTCCAAAGTTCCTCCAAAATGCTCTTCTCCCTCCACAATATAATCACTCAAAAAGAAATCCTTTCCATCATTATCTACTCTTACCAAAAACATCTTGCTATGTGGTGGAAAATCGGCAGTATCTAAGCCATCTAAATCAAAACTAAGATTTACTCTATTAATCGCTTTATTTTTGAAAAAGGATTTTAGCGTGTCTAATTTCTGCACTTCTATAACCGTTTTGTGTCCCGCCATAGATTGCACGAAAGTATTGATGGAAGTGTCGGCCTGTTGTAAATCCTTATCATTGAAAATATTTATTCGTGTTGCATCTCCTGAGAGAGAAAAATCTAAACTCAAAGAATCTACATTAGTGCTATGGTAATAAATACTAAGTTTTGAATTGCTTGCAGTTGGACTGAAATAAACTATTGAACCTCCGCCAAAAGTAGCTACACTTGCCTTTAAATACAGTCCTTTAAAAAACTCTACAAATTGGGCATTGTCTTCCAAATCAACCGTTCCAGAAGCGTCTAAAATTGTTTCTCCTAAGAAGTTGTCTAAATTTAATCGTACATGAGGAGCTTTCATTTCTCCCCCTACCATTACACTATCTTCTGTATTAATAACTGTATAAGTAGTTGTATTTAAATTATTTATATTATAATTTAATTCTTGATTTGAATAATAAATACTATCTTTATAGATGGGTTCTGTTAGTTGATATACTCTAATATTTAAAGCATCTGAATTTCCATAACTTCCGGCATAGGATAAAGATAATACAACAGAATCAACTATTAAACTATCTGAATTCCCAACATCTACACTATTAAAAGGAAGCTGAAACTGAGTAGCGAAAGCCGCCCAAGAATTTCCAAATACAAGCTCGGTATAATCTCCCAAAAGCAAAGTGCTTGCTTCATCTGCTCTCAAAGAATCCTCAGAAATAGTGCTTAATTGTAAATTCTCATTAGCAGAGGTTAGTGCCACAGAAATTCCATCAGAAGGCGGTTGAATATCCAATCCTATTAAATTAGGATCGGTACAAGAAAATATAAGAAGTGCAGCACAAACACAAAAAGTGCAAAAGTATTTATTCATTTTTTAATTGCTTAATTCTAGCTCACCCTCCTCAACTTCTTCATAAAGCTCTTCATAAAAATCCGAATAAGCACTAGCATATTCCCCATCTTCACCTCCTGGATGAATCATAACAGCTTTGTTAGCGGCATCAATATGTTTAACCACTCTTTTATCTAGATTTTTACCTACTTTTATTACTGCATCAGCATAATCAATTGCCATTTTATTTAAGGCAACACAATCTGGTTTTTTAAGCAAAGAAATATCTTTTTCATCTAGCTTACTTTCAAATAAAAGTTTTTCTACAATATTAGAACTTAGCTCCCCATCAAAAGTGGTATCATAAGCTGAAAAAACAATTTTAGAGTTGCTAAAAAGCGGATCTTCACTATATAATTTTTTGATATAAAGCGGCACTAAAGAGGAGAGCCAGCCATGACAATGAATTATATCTGGCGACCAGCCCAATTTTCTAACCGTTTCTATCACTCCCTTGCAGAAGAAAATCATTCGCTCATCATTGTTTTCAAAAAACTTTCCCTTTTCATCATGAAAATGCTTCTTTTTTGGGAAGTAATCCTCATTATCAATAAAATAAACTTGCATTCTTGCCGACTGAATAGAGCCCACTTTTATTATCAACTGATGATCAAAATCATCAACAATCAAATTCATTCTTGAAAGGCGAATCACCTCATGTAATTGATGTCTTCTTTCGTTAATTACACCAAATCTTGGCATAAAAATTCTAACATCTTTATCATCTTCCTGTATTTTTTGTGGAAGATGTCTGCCAATTAATGACATCTCTGTTTCTGGCAAATAAGGAGATATCTCCTGTGATACGAATAATACTTTTTTCTTTCCCATAATTTTAATTAAGTATGCAAATTTACGAAAATTTATGATTTTTATCAAGCAATTGCCTTAGTTTTGTCGTTTCATTTTATTTGACTAAATGCTAATATTAAAAACTAAAAACAAATTATCTTCCTATTTATCGGCTCTAACTACCCAATCTACTATCGGATTTGTGCCTACCATGGGAGCTCTGCATGCAGGTCATTTAGAGCTATTACAACAAGCAAAAAAACAATGTTCAATAGTGGTCTGTAGCATTTTTGTAAATCCAACACAATTTGACAATAAGGAAGATTTCAACAACTATCCTGACACACTTTCAAAGGATTTAACGCAATTAGAAAAAATAAATTGTGATGTAGTATATACTCCTAATGCTACTGATTTGTATGAGGGAAACGAAAAGGCAAAACATTTTGAATTTGCTGGATTAGAAAATGAAATGGAAGGCAAATTTCGAAAGGAACATTTTGATGGAGTGGCCACAATAATAGAGAAGTTTTTTGCTATTATAAAACCTCAAAAAGCATATTTCGGACAAAAAGATTTACAACAACTTTTAATAGTAAAATCTTTAACAAAACAATTAAATCTTCCTGTTGAAATTATTGGAATACCTACCGTAAGAGAAGAAAATGGACTGGCAATGAGTTCTAGAAACAAATTGCTAAATAAAGAGCAGTTACAAAAGGCAACCCTTCTTTATAAATCCTTATTGATGTGTAAAAAAGAACAAGATACTTTTCCCATTTCTGTACTTAAAAATATGATTAGTGAAAATTTCCAAAAGGAAAGTGATATGGAGCTAGAATACATTGAATTTGCAAATGCTAATACTTTAAAAACTATTTCTTCTTTTCAAGAAAAAGGAGAAAATGCTGTGTGTATTGCCGCTTTTGTGGGGGGCGTTCGCCTTATTGATAATATTATTTTTTAGTTTTACGCCCATGAACAAAAAAACACTTTTAAAAATATTAAAGTACATTGCTTCTTTGGGCTTTGCCTTTGGTATTTTATATTTGCTATTCAAAAATCAAGACCCAGTAAAATTAGTAGAAAAGATACAAACAGTTGATGGAAAGTGGGTGCTTTTGTCTATGATTTTTGGAGGTTGGGCTTATGTAAGTAGAGGACTCAGATGGATTGTACTTGTTGATGCTTTGAACTATAAATCCTCTTATTTGAATAGTATATCGGCTGTTTCGGTGGGCTATTTTACCAATATGTTTATTCCTAGGGCTGGCGAAATATCCAGATGTACTGCCTTAAACCAAGTAGAAAAAATACCGGTTGACAAACTTTTTGGTACAATTTTAATAGAAAGAGTAATTGATTTTATCTTTTTATTCTCGCTTATATTTTTGACTTTGGCACTTAAATTTAACGATATTTTTAAGTTTTTTGCTGCCCTTGAAGCGCAACAAACCGAAAGCACTGGAAACAATAATATTCTATTATTAGGTACAATTATTATAACACTAATAATGTCCTTTTTATTCCTGAAAAGATGGCTCAAGAAATCTTCTTTTTATGATAAAATATTGGAATTTATTGAGGGACTAAAAGAAGGGTTTAAAAGCATAAAAAATATGAAAAGAAAAACTGCATTTTGGTTTCATACTTTTAGTATTTGGATTATGTATTTTTTAATGACTTATGTCTGCTTTTTCTGCATGGAAGAAACATCTCATTTAACAGCCGGAGATGGGCTTTTCCTTTTAGTTTTAGGCGGAATAGGAATGGTGATTCCAACTCCTGGAGGGGTCGGTTCTTATCATGCAATTGTAATGATTGGCTTATCGGTTCTTGGGGTTGGCACTATATTTTTAGGAGAAGGAGGAGACCCTTCCAATCCTGCACTTTTATTTCCTACCATTGTACATATCGCTCAAACTTTAGTGGCTATAATAATGGGCTCAATTGGTTTGCTAATTTTATTTTTATCTAAAAAGAAAAACAATGTCGCATCTTAAACAAATAAACAGCAAAATATACACGCTTGATGATATGAAAACTCAAGTAGAAAAATGGAGAAGCAATGAGAAAGAAATCGTTTTTACCAATGGTTGTTTTGATATTTTGCACAGAGGGCATATTGAGGTTTTGGCAAAAACTGCCAATTTAGGAAATCGTTTAATTATTGGCTTGAATTCTGATAGTTCTGTAAAAAAACTAAAAGGGAAAAATCGTCCAATTAATGATGAAGATTCTAGATGCTTGTTACTTGCGGCACTTACATTTGTAGATGCGGTAATTTTATTCTCAGAAGAAACTCCTTACCATTTAATTTCTGAAATAAAGCCCGATATTCTGGCAAAAGGTGGCGACTATAAAATTCAGGAAATTGTAGGGCATGATGTTGTTCAGCAAAATGGAGGAAAAGTAATTCTGGTTCCATTTGTAGATGGTTATTCTTCTAGCAATATAATTGATAAAATTAAGAAAGGATAATGGCAAAAAAGAAAATTCAATCCGCATTTTTTTGTCAAAGTTGTGGTACGCAATCCCCAAAATGGTTGGGGAAATGTCCTTCTTGTAATGAGTGGAATACTTATGTGGAAGAAGTGATTAATAGGGATGAAAAAACTAAAAGTTGGACTGGAAAAAATAGTAAAACAAACACCCCTTCTTTAATTTCAGAGATTAATTTTTCTGATGAAAAAAGATTCGCTACTCCTGACAATGAGTTAAATAGAGTGCTGGGAGATGGCATTGTCCCTGGTTCGCTTATTCTTTTGGGTGGCGATCCTGGAATTGGAAAATCTACTTTGCTTTTGCAATTAGCACTTCAAATGCAAAACAAAAAAGTGCTTTATGTAACTGGGGAAGAAAGCGAAAAACAAATAAAAATGCGTGCTGAACGCATCAATGAAAATTCAGAAAACTGCTTTATTTTGTGCGAAACTTCAACCCAAAATATCTTTCAGCAAATTGAACAATTACAGCCCGACATTTTAATTGCCGATTCTATTCAAACCTTGCATACCTCTTTAATTGACTCCACTCCTGGAAGTGTTTCTCAAATTAGGAGTTGCACTGGGGAATTATTAAAATTCGCAAAAGAAACTGGAACGGCAGTATTTTTAATTGGGCATATTACCAAAGATGGCACTTTAGCTGGACCAAAAATTTTGGAGCACATGGTAGATACCGTTTTACAATTTGAAGGCGATAGAAATCATGTTTATAGAATTTTAAGAACCATAAAAAATCGTTTTGGCTCTGCCTCAGAATTAGGGGTTTATCAGATGGGACAAGGCGGACTAAGACAAGTAAATAATCCAAGTGAAATTTTAATTTCCCAAAGAGATGAACCGGCATCTGGAGTGGCAATTTCAGCAACTTTTGAGGGTATTCGCCCCTTGCTGTTTGAAATTCAATCATTGGTTAGCTCTGCCGTTTATGGTACTCCCCAACGCTCTGCAACTGGCTATGACGGTAAAAGATTAAATATGCTTTTGGCGGTTTTGGAAAAAAGATGTGGCTTTCGTCTTGGTGCAAAAGATGTTTTCCTAAACATTACTGGTGGCATAAAAATTGATGATACCGCAACTGATTTGGCGGTAATTTGTTCTGTGCTTTCTTCCGACCAAAATGTGCCTCTGGGGATGGAAATTTGTTTTGCAGCCGAGATTGGACTTTCAGGAGAATTGCGTGCAGTTACCAGAATTGAGGAAAGAATTTTAGAAGCTGAAAAGTTGGGCTATAAGCAAATCGTTATTTCAAAGCATTCTAAACTCAGTAAAAAAGATTTCAAAATCAGCATCAAGCAGTGTGGAAAAATTGAGGAGGTTTTTCGTTTATTCTTCTAGTAAATCAAACAAATCATCCAAATTAGGCGCTAAAATAATTTCAATTCTTCTGTTGGCAGACCTCCCCTCTGAAGTTGCATTAGTTTTAAATGGAAGATATTCGCCTCTTCCGGCAGCAGTAAGCTGAGTAGGATTCAAATCAGGGTTACTCATCAATACTTTTACCACAGCAGTTGCTCTTAGCACACTCAAATCCCAATTGTCTTTTACAAACCCTTTACTTATTGGAATGCTATCGGTATGCCCTTCCACCAAAATTTCCAAATCGTTTTGATTAGCAAGTGCAGCAGATAGTTTATTTAATGCGGAAGTTCCTTGTGCACCAACTTGGTATTTCCCTGAGGCAAAAAGTAAATCTTCTTCTAAGGAAATATATACTTTCCCATTTTTTTGTACCACTGTAAGTCCTTCTCCTTCCAAGCCAATGAGAGCTTTGGAAATCCTTGTTTTTAGGGCAGTTACCATAGAATCTTTTTTGCTGATGATGGACTCTAATTCGGCAACTCTTGCCGAGCGTGCCTCTAATTCTTTTTGGGCATTTTCAAGTGCCTCTTGTTTTTCCGCTAGTGAATTGGAAAGATTATTAAGCTCATCTTCTTTTGTTAATAGATTATTTTGTACCTCTTCTAATTGCTTTAAAAGTGCCTTGGTTTCTTTGGCTTTTTCTGCCATATTTCTGCTATTCTTACTGGCGAGCAAATCATAAGCACTGCTTAATTCATCATAGGAATTTTGTAAAAGCCCCAATGCTTTTCCATTCTGAATAGAATCGTTTCGCATGGCATCTAATTGTTTTCTAATATTTATAATTTCCCCTTCTAACTCTTCTACTTTTTCATTGAGGGAAATTATTTTTTTGTCTTTCTTTACAATTTGAGTTTTTGCATTTTCATATTCTGCATGCAATACATTATGAATTTTTGGAGTAACACAAGAAGAAAGAATTAATAAAACAACTGAAATAGAGAGCAGTATTTTTTGCATAATTTTTTTATTTTCTGATTTATCAAAACTACAAATACACTTTGCTGTCTTTTTAAAAAATAAATTTACTTATTAACAGAGTGGTGGGGAAAGTGACTAGTGAATGAGGGACTAGAAACTAG
This sequence comes from uncultured Weeksellaceae bacterium, assembly GCA_964452095.1. Taxonomy (GTDB): domain Bacteria; phylum Bacteroidota; class Bacteroidia; order Flavobacteriales; family BACL11; genus DUAL01. The sequence continues at coordinate 6,242 of CAYVKX010000008.1, read as the reverse complement.
TAAAAACTAACAGCTAAAAAGTCAATAACTAAAAACCATTCTTTTTTCCTCTTTGCAAAAAATTTATTTTGAAGCAATCTTGCAACCCTAACCCTTCTTTTTAGAGGGGAACTTATTTAATAATCTGAGCAGTATGCTCTTTTGTTTTTACTTTAGTAATAATATCCTCAATTATTCCATTTTCATCAATCACAAAAGTAGTTCTGTGTATTCCATCATATTCCTTACCCATAAATTTTTTAGGCCCCCAAACGCCATAAGCGTTTAGCACTTCTTTGCTTTCATCAGAAATAAGTGGGAAAGGCAATTCGTGTTTTTCAATAAATTTAAGATGCCTTGCCGGACTATCAGCCGAGCAACCCAACACCACATAACCCATATCTAAAAGTATTTGGTAGTTATCTCTTAAATTACAAGATTGAACGGTACATCCTGGAGTCATATCTTTTGGGTAAAAGTATAATACCACTTTCTTGCCTTTAAACTGCTTTAAAGTAATTGCATCTCCATTTTGGTCAATGGAATTTATTGATGGTGCTTTATCGCCAATTTTTAACATAGTTATTTGTTCTTTTGGTGAGTCATTTATTTGTTTATCTGATTGAGCACAGGAATTAAATCCCAAAAAACTTAAACAAATAAACAAAAAACGCATAAACATTTATAAAGTTCCTCTCCTAGCTTGTTCTGCTTCTATTGATTCAAAAAGGGCTTGAAAGTTCCCTTTCCCAAAAGATTGAGCTCCTTTTCTTTGTATTATCTCAAAAAACAAAGTTGGCCTATCCGTTAATGGTTTTGTAAATATTTGCAATAAATAACCTTCATCATCTCTATCTACCATAATCCCATGCTCTTTTAAGGTATTCATATCCTCTTCAATTTGCCCTACTCTACCACCAACTGTATCATAATAAGTACCTGGAACATAAAGGAATTCTACACCTCTTTTTTTCATTTCAGAAACAGTAAAAACAATATCATCAGTTGCAACTGCTATGTGCTGACATCCTGGTCCACCATAAAAATCTAAATACTCCTCAATTTGTGATTTCTTTTTCCCCTCAGCTGGCTCATTAATTGGGAATTTAATCCTTCCATTTCCATTAGTCATTACCTTACTCATTAGTGCTGTGTACTGAGTAGAAATATCTTTATCATCAAAAGTAATAAGGTTTGCAAATCCCATAGTTTCATTATAGAATTTTGCCCAAACATTCATTTCATCCCAACCAACATTTCCTACCATATGGTCAATATATTTCAATCCACAAGAACTCGGATTATAATGCGATTCCCATTTTTCAAATCCTGGCATAAATACTCCAGTGTAATTTTTTCTTTCTACAAAAATATGAACTGTATCACCATAAGTATGAATTCCAGATCTTACAACATCACCAGTATCATCTTTTTCCGTTCTTGGCTTAAAATAAGATTTAGCACCTCTCTTTGTAGTCTCTTCCCAAGCTTTTGTAGCATCTTCTACCCAAAGAGCAATTACTTTTATTCCATCACCATGTTTGGTAATATGTTCATCAAGTTTGGTGTTATCTGTTCCTGGCATAGGAGTAGTAAAAACCAATCTAATTTTATCTTGCACCACAACATAAGATGTTCTGTCTTTCATTCCTGTTTCTAATCCTGCATAAGCAAGTGACTGAAAACCAAGAGCTGTTTTATAAAAATGAGCTGCTTGTTTTGCGTTTCCTACATAATACTCTACATAATCTGTTCCCATAATTGGCAAAAAATCTTCTGCCTCAGGGAATATTTTTTCTAATCCGTAATTAAAATTACCTACTTTTGTTAAATCTTTCATTTCAATATATTTTTATTTCCAACTTTTATAATAATCGTCTACTTCCAGTTTTAGAGCTTCTTCTGTTATCATAACAGGATTGAAAGGATCAATCATTACTGCTAATTCTTCAGTTGATGTTTTTCCAACACTTCTCTCAATTGCTCCAGGATGAGGCCCGTGAGGAATACCTCCTGGGTGCAAAGTAATCTGTCCTTTCTGAATATTATTTCTACTCATGAAATCTCCATCTACATAATATAATAATTCTTCTGCATCAATATTTGAATGATGATAAGGAGCTGGAATTGCCTCAGGATGATAATCGTACATTCTTGGAACAAATGAACAAACTACAAAACCTGCTGCTTCCCATTGTTGATGTATTGGAGGAGGTAAATGAACTCTACCTGTTATTGGCTCAAAATCAAAAATTGAGAACGCATAAGGATAATGAAAACCATCCCAACCAACTGCATCAAACGGGTGATTCTCATGAGTATATTCCCAAAGAACTCCTTGTTTTTTTGATAAAACTTTAAACTCTCCCTCTTCATCATGAGTTTCTAAATTTTCCGGCAATCTGAAATCTCTTTCGCAAAATGGAGAATGTTCCAAAAATTGTCCGAAATGATTTCTATACCTTTTAGGAGATAAAATTGGTGAGAATGACTCTACAAAAAGCAACCTATTTTCTTCAGTGTCAAAATCAATTTGATAAGTTACACCCCTAGGAATTATTAAATAATCACCATATTTAAAGTCAATATTTCCGTACATTGTTCTAAGCTTCCCGCTTCCTTCATGCACAAACAACATCTCATCTGCATCCGAATTTCTAAAGAAATAATCCTTAGAAAAAGATTTAGGTCTTGCAAGTCCAATATGTAAATCAGAATTTGCAAAAAGAACTTTTCTACTCTCCAAATAATCTTCATCTTGTGGAATTGAAAAACCTTGAAAACTCATGGCTTTCATATTTTTTTCAATAGCAATTTTAGGAGTTACATCCTTTAATTTCTTAATTTCCGAAACAACTGTTGGCGGATATAAATGATAAATCAATGACGACATACCAGCAAAACCGGCTGTTCCAAACAATTCTTCTTGATACAAACTTCCATCTTCCTTTCTGAAAGTGGTGTGTCTTTTATGAGGTATCTTACCTTGTTTATGGTATCTTGGCATCTTTAAATATTTTGATGCAAATATATATTTTAAAACATAAACAAGAATGATTTTTATGTACTCTAAATTTTAAATTGGTATTTTTGCAAAATAATGAAACTTCTTACCTATAAAATTCAAGATAACTCAATTGAACAAATTGGTGTTTTTCAGAATGCAGCTATTTATAATCTTAATTCAAGTTTTGGAGATATTTCACTTATTGATTTAATTCAGAATGACAACTACCAAGACAAAATTGCAGAATATATTTGTAATGAAGATTGTACAAAACATGATATTGAAGAAATTACTTTATTGTCTCCAATTCCAAATCCAACTTCTTTCAGAGATGCATATGCTTTTAGGCAGCATGTAGAAACTTCCAGAAGAAATAGAGGAGCTAAAATGATTCCTGAATTTGATGAGTTCCCAACTTTTTATTTTTCTAACCATAATTCAATTTTTGCAGATAGAGAAAAAATTGAATTAATGCCTGATCATTTTGAAAGATTAGATTATGAATTGGAATTTGCAATTGTAATTGGAAAAGGAGGAAAAAATATTTTAAGCAAAGATGCAGATAAACACATTGCTGGATTTTGCATACTAAATGATTTAAGTGCAAGAAGATTGCAAATGGAGGAAATGAGATTAAATCTTGGTCCTGCAAAAGGAAAAGATTTTGCTAATGTTTTAGGTCCTTATTTAGTTACTCCTGATGAATTAGAAAGTAAAAGTATTGACACTCCTTTTGGTAAAAAATACGACCTTAACATGAAATGTTTTGTGAATGGAGAATTACTTTCTGAAGGGAATACCAGGGATATGAATTGGACTTTTGCAGAAATTATTGAAAGAGTTTCTTACGGAACAGAACTTTTTCCAGGAGATGTTATTGGATCTGGTACGGTTGGAACTGGTTGTTTATTAGAGTTAAATGGGACTGCAAAAAGAGAAAATCCTGATTATACAGAAAGATGGATTTGTGAAGGAGATGAGATTGAAATGCAGATTGAAGGATTAGGAAAAATTACAAACAAAATAGTAAAAGCAAATTCAAATCATTCTATTTTAAAACTAAAGAAATGATAAAAACATTAGACATAACAAAAGGAGAAACTGACGGACTTTATAATTATTTATCATCTGCAATTACCCCAAGACCTATTGCGCTTGTAAGTACAATTGATAAAGATGGAAATCAAAATTTAGCACCATTTTCATTCTTTAATATTTTTTCAGTAAACCCTCCAATTATGGTTTTTTCTCCGGTAAAAAGTGGAAGATTTGGAACAAATAAACACACTTTGGAAAATGTAATGGAAGTAAAAGAATGTGTAATTTCACTTGTAACAGAAGATACAGCACAACAAGTTTCGCTTGCTTCTTGTAGCTTTGAAAAAGGGGTAAATGAATTTGAAAAATCTGGGCTAACAGAGGCAAAGTCAGATTTAATCTCTCCAAGCAGAGTTTTGGAATCTCCAATAAATTTTGAATGTAAAGTAAATGACATTATAGTTTTAGGAGAAGAAGGAGGTGCAGGGAATTTAGTAATTGCTGAGATATTGAAAGTGCACATCAATGATGATGTTTTAGATGAGAAAGGGGATATCAATCCGTTTAAAATGAATATTGTAAGTAGGTATGGTGCTAATTGGTACGGGAAAACAACTAAAGATTCATTGTATGAAATTGCAAAACCTATTTCAAGAACAGGTATGGGAATTGATAAATTACCTGAAAATATTAAAAACTCAAATGTTTTAACTGGGAATGAGTTAGCAATTTTAGCATCAGCAGAAAATATTCCAGCTAAAATTGAGTTTAATGCAAGAGAAAATAAATCAGAAGAAGAAAAACATATATTTGCAAAAGAATTATTAAGCCAAGGAAAAGCAGATGAAGCTTGGCAAATACTATTATAAACTAACTATTAAAAAATAAAATTATGTCATTCGAATTACCAAAATTACCTTACGCTTATGATGCGTTAGAACCACATATTGACGCAAGAACAATGGAAATACACCATTCAAAGCATCATAATGGTTACACAAATAACCTAAATAATGCTATTGCAGGAACTGATTTGGAAGGAAAATCTATTGAAGAAATTTGTGCAGCACCAGGACTAAGTGGAGGTGCAAGAAATAATGGTGGAGGGTACTACAATCATAATATGTTCTGGACATCAATGAGCCCAAATGGAGGAGGAAATCCAACAGGAGCAATTGCAGATGCAATAAATGCTAAATTTGGTTCTTTCGAAAACTTTAAAGATGAATACTCAAAAGCTGCCGCTACAAGATTTGGTTCAGGATGGGCTTGGCTTGGAGTGAATAATGGAGAGTTAAAAGTATCATCAACAGCCAATCAAGATAATCCTTTAATGGATGACCAATGCGGTTGCACTCCTATTTTATGCTTAGATGTTTGGGAACATGCTTACTATTTAAACTACCAAAACAGACGCCCAGACTATATCAATGCATTCTTTAATGTAATCAATTGGGATGAAGTAAATAGAAGATACTCTGCTATATAGCATATAGTTGTAAGAATAAAATGCTTATATTTGCAGTATAAAATAAAAGGTTTCTTTTTTCGTTATACAAATCGTGAGAGCATTTTTATCCATATTATTAGTTGTTTCAGTTCTGTTTTCCAGCATAGGATTTACTATTAGCAATCATTATTGTAAAGGAAATCTTGCTGAAAGCATTTTGTCAGTAGGGCAAAGTGAGGTTGGATGCGGTATGGAAGTAGATGGGAAAATGGGATGTCAAGAAAAACCTCATCCAAATTCATATTCAAAAACACCTTGTTGTGCTGATGAATATCTTCAGATGAAGATTAATGAAAACTACACTCAAATTACTACCGAAACAGCTACTATAAACTATTCGTTTATTTCTGCATTTGTAATTTCTTACATTAATTTATATTCATTTAATAGTGCTGAAAAATTAGCCTATTTAGATTATCCCCCTCCCTTTCTGAAACAGAACACACAAGCTCTGATTCAGACTTTTCTTCTCTAGTAATATAAAATGATGCATTTGCTAAGCAAATGCTATGTTAATTATTGTATAAATGCTTTTTGAAATTTATACTTTTTACAAATCAATCATTTTATATTATGTTAAATAAACTCATTCGTTACTTTCTGCACAATCGGTTAATCACTTTAATTATACTCTTATTTTTTATCGGTTTAGGAGTTGTAACTTCCCCTTTTGGTTGGAAAACTTCCTTTCTTCCTTCCGATCCTGTT
>CAYVKX010000007.1:0-33070 GCA_964452095.1 uncultured Weeksellaceae bacterium | reverse complement strand
AGTTGTAACTTCCCCTTTTGGTTGGAAAACTTCCTTTCTTCCTTCCGATCCTGTTGCAGTAGATGCAATTCCTGATATTGGTGAAAATCAACAAATTATTTTTACCAAATGGATGGGGAGATCTCCTCAAGATATTGAAGACCAAATAACCTATCCGCTTACTACTTCTTTACTCGGAATTCCTGGAGTAAAATCAATTAGAAGTTCCTCTATTTTTGGGTTCTCAAGTATTTACATCATCTTTGATGAAGATGTAGAATTTTATTGGTCTCGTTCCAGAATTTTAGAAAAATTAAATTCCTTACCTCAAAACCTTTTACCTGAAGGGGTGCAGCCCTCTTTAGGTCCTGACGCTACTGCACTTGGACAAGTATTTTGGTACACCATTGAGGGTAGAGATAAAGATGGAAATCCGACAGGAGGGTGGGATTTACACGAAATTAGAACCGTTCAGGATTTTTATGTGAAATATGGATTAAATGCAGTAGATGGTGTTTCTGAAGTAGCGTCAATTGGAGGTTATGTGCAAGAATATCAAGTAGATGTAAATCCAACTATTTTAAAAGCATACAATATTCCTTTGCATAAAGTAATGCTTGCTGTAAAAAAATCGAACAGAGATGTTGGAGCAAAAACCATTGAAATAAATCAAGCAGAATATTTAGTAAGAGGATTGGGTTACATCAAATCAATTGAAGATTTAGAACAAGCAGTTGTTGATGTGTACGACAATGTGCCTATCAGAATAAAAGATATTGGAGTAGTAACGCTTGGCCCTGCAACAAGAAGAGGATTATTAGATAAAGATGGTGCTGAAGTAGTGGGTGGAGTGGTAGTTGCCAGATATGGCTCTAATCCTTTGCAAGTAATAAATAATGTAAAACAAAAACTAAAAATTCTGTCGAACGGATTGCCTAAAAAAGTGCTTCCAAATGGGGTGGAAAGCCAATTAACAATTGTTCCCTTTTATGATAGAACACAATTAATACAGGAAACTTTAGGAACGCTTGAGGAAGCATTATCCTTAGAATTGCTCATTACTATTTTAGTGGTAATTGTGATGGTATTGAATTTACGAGCATCTATTCTTATCTCAAGTTTGCTTCCAGTTTCGGTTTTAATGGTGTTTATTGGTATGCGTTATTTTAAAGTAGACGCCAATATAGTGGCTCTTTCAGGTATTGCAATTGCCATTGGAACTATGGTTGATTTGGCCATTGTGCTATCAGAAAACATACTAAAACTCATCAAGGAATCGCCCACTTCACAAAAATTAATTGATACTATTTACAATGCATCAGCTGAGGTTAGTTCAGCAATTGTAACAGCTGTTGCTACCACCATTGTAAGTTTTATTCCTGTCTTTACCATGCAAGCGGCAGAAGGAAAACTTTTTAGACCATTAGCATTTACTAAAACTTTTGCTTTAGTGGCGGCATTAATTGTGTCCTTACTTATTTTACCCACCATTGCGTATTGGCTTTTTGGCATAAAAATTAATAAGCACTCAAAAGGAAAACTGCTCAATTTAGTGTTGATTTTTGGAGGATTGTTTATTGCTATTTGGAGTTCAACTTGGGGGGGAATAACTTTAATGGCTTTCGGAATTTCTGGGATTGTAAAACAAAAAACAAATCTAAACAATTGGCTCATAAAACATTCCTCCATTGTTATTACACTTATTTCAGTAACATGGCTATTGGCTAATTATTGGATGCCTTTGGGTGCAGGAAAATCCTTTTTATTGAATTTTATATTTGTCAGCTTTTTACTCATTTTAATTCTTGGTTTTTTCGGATTATTGGAAAAATATTATGTCAAAATATTGAATTGGTGCTTGGCAAATAAAAAGAGATTTTTACTTATTCCAACAATCATTATATTTTTAGCAATTAATATATGGATGGGCTTTAATAGCACTTTTAGTTTTGTTGCAAAAGGTTTTGATTTAGTTGGGCTAAACATAAGAACTACTGCACTTTGGTCAGGATTTTCATATACATTTCCTGGCATTGGAAAAGAATTTATGCCATCATTAGATGAAGGGAGTTTTTTGCTGATGCCTACTTCAATGCCTCATGCGGGAATTGAGCAAAACAAAAAAGTGGTGCAGCAATTAGATATGTTATTGGCAAATATCCCAGAAGTAGAATTGTCAGTAGGGAAAATGGGGCGTGTAGAATCGGCTCTTGATCCTGCTCCTATTTCTATGTATGAGAATATTATCAATTATAAATCGGAATATTTAGTAAACAAAAAAGGGCACAGAGAACGATTTAAAGTCAGTAATGATAACCGATTTATCTTAATCTCTGGCGATACTATTAGCAATGAAGAGGCGCTTTTGCAAGGGATTACTTTTGCTGATTTAATTGTAGATAAAAATGGTTTGTATTTTAGAAATTGGAGAGAGAAAATAAATTCTCCTAATGATATTTGGGATGAAATAGTTAAAGTTACTAAAATTCCTGGGGTTACTTCTGCCCCAAAATTACAACCTATTGAAACCAGGTTAGTAATGCTGCAAACAGGAATGCGTGCTCCAATGGGAATAAAAGTTTATGGTCCAGATTTAAAGACAATTGAAGATTTTGGAATGCAATTAGAAAGCATTTTAAAAGAAGTGCCATCCGTAAAAAAGGAAGCTGTATTTGCCGATAGAATTGTAGGTAAACCTTATATTCATTTAAACATTGATAGAACTGCAATTGCTAGATACGGATTATCAATTGAAGATGTGCAAAAAACCATTGAAACAGCAATTGGAGGAATGCAAATAACTACTACTGTTGAAGGCAGAGAACGCTTCCCTGTGCGAGTTCGTTACCCTAGAGAATTGAGAAACTCACCTGATGCATTAAAGAAAATTTATATTTACACACCAACAGGAGCTCAAGTGCTTTTAGAAGAATTAGTAGAAATAGAATATCTAAGAGGTCCTCAAATGATAAAAAGTGAGGACACCTTTTTAGTTGGATATGTTTTACTCGACAAAAAAGAAGGATTTGCAGAAGTTGATGTTGTAGAACAAGCTCAAAGATTTATTCAAAATAAAATTGAAACAGGCGATTTAGTTGTTCCTGCAGGAATTAGTTATAAATTTTCAGGTAGCTATGAAAATCAGATTAGAGCTGAAAAACGACTAGCAATAATTGTACCATTAGTACTTATTATTATCTTCTTAATACTCTACTTTCAATTCAAATCAGTGTCCACATCATTGATGATTTTTACAGGAATTGCAATGGCGTTTAGTGGTGCATTTTTAATGCTTTGGCTGTATGGTCAAAATTGGTTTCTTGATTTTAATATTTTTGGAACGAATATGCAAACCCTATTTCAGATACACACTATTAATTTGAGTGTTGCCGTTTGGGTTGGTTTTATTGCCCTTTTTGGTATTGCTACTGATGATGGCGTTTTAATTGGGACTTATTTAGATCAAAGTATGGAACGCAACAAACCGCAATCAATTATAGAAATGAAAAATGCAGTTATTGAGGCAGGAAAAAGAAGAATTAAGCCAGCCGTAATGACTTCTGCAACTACAATTATTGCACTTTTACCAGTACTCACATCAACTGGAAGAGGGGCTGATATTATGATTCCAATGGCAATACCAGCTTTTGGCGGAATGATAGTGGCTGCCATTACTTATTTTATTGTGCCAGTACTTTATTATATGAGAGAAGAACGAAAATTTAAAAATAATTTATCATGAAAAATAACATAAAATTAGGATGTATTCTTTTGTTTTTACCACTAATTTTTCAAGCGCAAGCGCTTGATGATTACTTAGTAGAAGCAGCAGAAAATAATCCAGAACTAAAAGCAAAATATGCAAATTTTGAAGGAGTTTTGCAGAAGATAAATCAAGTTAAAGCATTGCCTGACCCTATTGTTTCTTTTGGCTATTTTATTAGTCCTGCCGAAACAAGATTGGGAGCGCAACAGCAAAAATTAAGTATTAGTCAAATGTTTCCTTGGTTTGGAACTTTATCGGCAAAAGAAAATGCTGCTACATTTTTAGCACAGGCAAAATATCAAGAGTTTTTAGATGCCAAAAACGAATTGTATTTTAAAGTAAAAGCCGCTTATTATCCTGTAATTGAGTTAAGCAAAACGCTACAACTTCAAAAAGAAAATAAAGAGATTCTTTTAACCTTAAAGCAGCTTAGTACTACCGCCTTCAAAAATGGAAAAAGCAGTATGGCTGATGTAATTAGGGTGGATATTATGATTGACCAAAGCAATACTCAAATCCAAGTTTTGGAAGATAAAATGATTCCTTTGCTTACACAATTCAATGCGCTACTCAACAGAGATTTAACTACTTCAATTAAAACTCCTGATGAATGGATAATTCCAATTTTTTCAGAGGTAGATTCCGATAGTTTAATTGCAAAAAATCCGATAATAGAAAGCTATAATTTAAAAATAAAATCGGCACAGCAACAGATAAGAATAGCCAAAAAAAGTGGATTGCCAAATTTTGGGATAGGGCTTGATTTTGTAATGGTTGATAATAGAATTGATATGGATGTTTCTGAAAATGGAAGAGATATTATTATGCCAATGATTAGTATGAGTTTGCCAATATTCAGAAAAAAGTATAGTGCCGCCAAAAAGCAAGCAGAATTTAATGAAATGGCTTTAATTCTATCAAGAAAAAACAATGAAAATAATTTAATTGCTAATTACGAAAAATCGTTATTTTCATTAAAAAAACAGAATAAATTAATTGCATTACACCAACAGCAAATAATAAAAACAAAGCAAATTATTTCTCTTCTTTTAACAGAATATAGCAATTCAGGAAAAGATTTTGAAGAAGTATTAAGCATGCAACAACAGCTCCTAAATTACAGAATTTCAAAAGTAAGTGCAATTAATAATTATTTTATTGCCTTTGCTAAACTAGATTATTTAACCTCAAAAACATTTTAAAATGAAAACATCAAATAAAAAAAATAATTACAAAATAATTGGAACTTTATTACTGGGAATACTACTTGGCTCCTACTTTTTTGGAGGCGATTCTAAGCCAACAATCCAAGAAGAAGAAAAAGCAAATACTACTTGGACTTGCTCTATGCACCCTCAAATAAGGCAGCCAGAAGCTGGGCAATGCCCTCTTTGCGGAATGGATTTGATTCCTTTAGATAATGAATCATCAGAGGAAAATGCAATGGAAATCAGCATGTCTCCATCAGCAATGCAAATTGCTAATATTCAAACATCAGTAGTTGCAAAACAATATCCAATAAAGCAAATAACAGTAAACGGAAAAGTGAAAGCTGATGAGAGAAAAGTATTTTCTCAATCCTCACATATATCAGGAAGAGTAGAAAAATTACTACTCAATTATACAGGAGAATATGTGGAAAAAGGACAAGAAATTGCTTCTATTTATTCTCCAGAATTAATTTCAGCACAAGAAGAATTGTTGGAAGCTTATAAAATGAAAGATGTGCAAATAGAATTATACTTAGCAGTAAGAGAAAAGCTAAAAAATTGGAAGCTTACAGAATCTCAAATTGATGGAATTATTACCTCAGGAATTCCAATAGAAAGCTTTGTAATTTTATCAGAATTAAATGGAGTGGTACTTAGCAAACACATCAATTTAGGCGACTATATAAAGCAAGGAGAATCTTTATTTGAAATAGCGAATTTGGATAATGTTTGGTTGCTTTTTGATGTATATGAAAGTGATTTGTCTTGGGTTAAGAAAGGAGATGAAATTAGCTTTACTACTCCCTCTATTTCTGGCGAAACATTTAAAGGAAAGATTACATTTATTGATCCTGTAATAAACCCAAAAACTCGTGTTGCTACAGCACGAATTGAAGTAAGAAATAATAGAGGGAAACTAAAGCCAGAAATGTTTGCTGTTGGGATTGTTAATAGTCAACTTAAAAAATACAAGCAAACTATTACTGTGCCAAAATCTGCAGTAATGTGGACTGGAGAACGCTCAGTTGTTTATGTAAAAACCTCCACTCCAAATGGCGTAAATTTTATAATGCGTGAAGTTACGCTTGGAGAGGCTTTGGGCAAAAGTTATTTGATAAAAGAAGGGCTAAAAGAAGGGGAGGAAATTGCAACTAATGGAACATTTAGCATAGATGCAGCAGCACAATTAGCAGGAAAGCCAAGTATGATGAATCCTATGAAAGAAAAACATGATGAACAAGATAAAATTGAAATAAAAAAAGTGGAAATTAGCAAAAAAGGGAAACAAATTCTTGCACCACTGTTTAATGATTATTTCTTATTGAAAGGGGCATTAGCAGATGATGATTTTAAACAAAGTATAGAAATATCAAATTCTCTATTACAAAAATTAAATAAAATAAATATGAGTGTTTTTACAGGAGAATCTCATAATGTATGGATGCAATTTAGTTTGCAAACTACAAAAACTTTAAAATTGATGGCTCATAGTAAAAACATCAAAAAGCAAAGAACCCATTTTATTAAATTATCAGATGAGTTTATTTTACTAACGCAAACTTTTGGTGCTATTGACAAAACAATATACCGACAATTTTGCCCTATGGCAAACAATAATAAAGGGGCGGATTGGTTAAGTAGTATTAAAGAAATTAAAAATCCTTATTTTGGAAAATCAATGCTGAAATGTGGAGAAGTAAAAGACGAATTTAATTATTAAAAACATTTTAAAAACAACAAATTATGAAAAAGAACACAATCAAGTTAACCACAATTTGCTTAGTAGCAATTCTTGCATTTTCTTCATGTGCAAATACTGAAAAAAATGAAAAATCAGAGCAGCAAAAAATTGAGCAAACGCAAACCTCTTATTATTGCCCAATGAAATGTGAAGGAGAAAAAACTTACTCAGCAGAAGGTTCTTGCCCAAAATGTGGTATGGATTTGGTGAAGAAGAAGTAAATAGAAGATTTGAAGCTACTTTGTAATATTTTTATAAATTTGCCCAATTAAAAAATTAAACCAAAATAAAATGAAAAAGAAATTAGCATTATTTACATTATTCGGATTCTTGGCAGTAGCAAGTATAAACTTATTTGCTCAAGATAGTTTAGAAGCAACTGATTCAGCAACTTCACAAGAAGTAGTAGTGGAAGAAGCCCCAGCTGTAGTAGAAGAAACAATAGCTGAAGCTCAGGAGGAAAACAAATCTTTCCACCAAGTCATCAAACAAAAATTTATTGAAGGAGGTCCTTCTTTTATGGGAGTGGTTTTACTTTGCTTAATCTTAGGATTAGCATTGGCAATAGAGAGAATAATTTACTTAAATATGGCAACAAGCGATTCTTCTAAACTACTTAATGATGTAGAAGGAGCATTGCAATCTGGAGGAGTGGATGCCGCAAAAGAGGTTTGCAGAAACACAAAAGGTCCTGTTGCTTCTATTTTTTATCAAGGATTAGATCGTTCTGGGGAAGGAATTGATATGGTGGAAAAATCGGTAGTGGCCTATGGCTCAGTGCAAATGGGGCTTTTAGAAAAAGGATTATCTTGGATTTCATTATTTATTGCCTTAGCTCCAATGCTTGGTTTCATGGGAACAGTAATTGGTATGATTGGCGCTTTTGATGCGATTGAGGCAGCTGGAGATATTTCTCCATCATTGGTTGCTGGTGGAATTAAAGTAGCACTTTTAACTACTGTTTTCGGACTAATTGTTGCGATTATCTTGCAAGTATTCTATAACTATATTGTTTCAAAAATTGATAGCATTGTAAACGATATGGAAGATGCTTCTATCACACTAATTGATTTATTAGTTAAAAATAAATAAACATGGATTTGATTAATATTGGGATAATCATTACATACATCATGGTAATTGGTGCTGCATTAGCAGTATTAGGATTTAGTGTAATGCAAATGATAAAAAACCCTAAAAATTCTAAGAAAACTCTTTACACTGTAGGCGGATTAGTTTTTATTTTACTTATCGCTTACTTTTTTGCTTCATCAGAAGTATTGCCTTCTTATGAGAAATATGGAATTGATTCTAGTTCTGCAAAGCAAGTGGGTATGGGCTTAAATGCTTTTTACTTTTTAGGAATTGGAGCAATTGGAGCAGTTTTGTATGCTGAATTTTCTAAGGTATTTTCAAAATAATGGCAAGAAGTAATCGAGAACTTACAGAGATAAATGCGGGCTCAATGGCAGATATTGCCTTCTTGCTACTTATCTTCTTTTTGGTAACTACTACTATGGATGTGGATACTGGTATTGCCAGAAAATTACCTCCAATGCCTGAGGAAGAACAAATAGAAGATGATTCTCAAATTCATGCTAGAAATATTTATGTGGTGCTTGTAAATTCTAACAATCAGCTTTTGGTGGAAGGAGTCCCAATGGATATTTCACAACTAAAAAATGGTGCAAAAGATTTTATTGATAATAATGGGATTAGAGCTGAGTTATCAGATAGTCCAGAAAAAGCAATTATTTCTTTACAGAATGATAGAGGAACGTCTTACAAAACTTATATTCAAGTGCAGAATGAACTAACTTCCGCTTATAATGAACTAAGAAATAAAGCTGCATTATCAGAATTTGGAATGCGTTTTTACGATTTAGCAAAATCTCAACAAAAGGCAATTAGAAAAAAATATCCACAAAAAATATCGGAAGCCGAACCTAAAAATGTAGGAGAATAATGAGTAAGTTTAAAAGAAAATCAAAAGGAGGAACGCCAGGAATTTCAACTGCATCTTTGCCAGATATTGTATTTATGCTTTTGTTCTTTTTTATGGTTACTACAGTGATGAGAGAGACTACTCTTTTTGTAGATGTTACCACTCCAAAAGCTACCGAGATTAGAAAGATGGAAAAGAAATCATTAGTGAGTTATATTTATATTGGAGCACCTGTAAAAAGATTACAATCTTCTTACGGAACTAAACCAAGAATTCAATTAAATGATGCTTTTGCAGAAACTGCCGATATTCAAGAATTTATCGCCACCGAAAGAGAATCGCATGATGAAAAAGAAATTCCTTATATGACGGTTTCTATCAAAGCTGATGAAGAGGTGAAAATGGGAACAGTGATTGATGTAAAGCAAGAATTAAGAAAAGCAAACGCTCTTAAAATAAACTATTCTACTAGAAAAGGGACTTACTAATTAGATATTAGTATTGAGACAATAGATTTTAGACAAAAAAATAGTTGTCATATCGAACCTTGTGTGAGATATCTCGTTTTTGAACTATTTTTTGCCCACAGTCCACAAAAAATTGAGAAAAAAACTAGTGTCTAATAACCAACTGTTAACCAGCAACTAAACTCTATCTCTCTTTGCAGTAGTATTTTTATAGAACAAATACAATAAAAAGGATACGGCTACAAAAGAAAAGAATGCCATCATTGGCTCTACTTTTGCTTCCGACAATACAGAATAGGCTCCACTATCTACCTTAAAAGTTGGGTAGGAAAAAATAATTGCTTGTGCATTATTTACAAAATGTGCCAATATCGGCAACCACAAATTGTTGCTCCAATAAAACAAATATCCTAACAAAATTCCTAATACAAATCTTGGTATTAATCCTTGAAAATGAAAATGAATAACACTAAAAAGAAAGGCAGAAATCAATATCGCAATATGAGGATTTCGAAAAACCTTACTTAAAGATTGTTGTAGATATCCTCTAAACAATAACTCCTCCCCAACTGCCGGAACTACAGCAATTACCAAAAGAGTAAAAAGCAAATCCCAAACAGAACTCATTCGTAAAAATGCCTCAACAAATGCTTCAGAATTAATGTCAAATTGTAGTAGCCAATCTGGGAAAGGGATGCTCATATTCCACTCTAACAAAATCCCGATAAAAGGTGTAATCAACATCATTATTGCTATTATTAAAAGTATTGCTTGCCTCTTGAAATGAATATGCCAATTTAATTTGAAATCCGTGAGATAAGCATAAAGTAAAGTTGGCGTAATAAAAAGCCCTACTCCACTAAAAAGCTGCATAAATTTTAAATAATTAACAGATGTTTGATTGCTTAAATCCTGATTTTGAATAATCGATAAACCATTATCTGCAAATAAATAGACCAAAGCAACAGCAATTATAGAATGTAAAATTACCGATACAAAAATCAATACAAATAAAATTCCAATTTTACTAGCTGATGACTTCTCTTTATAAATTCCTTTAAATCCCATTATTGTGTATTTTTGCAAATATTATGGGCGTAAAGATAGGAAATATTGATGTAGGGGAATTCCCCTTACTATTAGCACCAATGGAAGATGTAAGCGACCCTCCATTTAGGGCATTATGCAAGGCGAATGGAGCTGATATAATGTACACAGAATTTATCTCCTCAGAAGGATTGATAAGAGAGGCTGCAAAAAGCAAGATGAAGCTGGATATCTATGATTTTGAACGCCCAATTGGAATTCAAATTTTTGGAAATAATATCGATTCAATGCGTAAGGCAGCTGCTATTTGTGAAGCTGCAAAGCCAGAATTTATCGATATTAATTATGGTTGTCCGGTAAAAAAGGTAGTTAACAAAGGAGCTGGAGCTGGCATTTTGCAAGATATCCCAAAAATGGTGGCTATGACTAAAGAGATTGTAGAAGCAACCAATATTCCAGTAACGGTAAAAACACGATTGGGCTGGGATGAAAGCTCAAAATATATTGTAGAAGTAGCGGAAAGGCTGCAAGATATTGGGATAAAAGCAATTTCTATACATGGTAGAACTAGAAAGCAAATGTATAAAGGAGTGGCGGATTGGACTTTAATTGGTGATGTGAAAAACAATCCAAATATGCACATTCCTGTTTTTGGAAATGGTGATGTGGATAGTCCTGAAAAAGCAAAGCAAATGAAAGATAAATATGGAGTGGATGGAGTGATGATTGGTAGAGCTGCTATTGGATATCCCTGGATTTTTAATGAGATAAAACATTTTTTAAAAACCAATACACACTTAGAAAAGCCAAGCATTCAAGATAGAGTAATAGCTTGTAAAAGACATTTGCAGCATTCTATAAAATGGAAAGGTGAAGTGCTTGGAATTGCCGAAATGAAACGTCATTACACCAATTATTTTAAGGGTATTCCCCACTTTAAAGAATACAGAATCAAACTTGTTACTTCTTATAATTTAGAAGAAATTTTCGAAACTTTAGATAAAATAGCGGTGGAGTTTAAAAAGGTTAGGTTTTAATTAAACATCAAATTCTTTAGTATCTAGTTGATTTTTAGCACTAAAAAATCAATTCCAATAATTCTCTTAGAAGAACTTGTACCAAACAATTTACTGGAGGTAAGAGTGAGTTTATAGATTGACTTCAATAATCTGCACACGCTTGAGGGAATAGAGAGTATTTTTGAATAGATTGCTACATTTCATCCGCAAAGACAAGGCACGATCTGTGGACTATCTGCTAAAAACTATCTTTATTTCCCAAAAACAAAACCACTTTCCACAAAATCATTTTTTTTGGCTGTGTTAATAGCAAACTCAAAACCCTCTCTTAAAGAATAAGCACCATGCTCTCCTTTTTTATTGAGAGCTAAAAATCCTACTTGAAAATCTTTATGGTCGGGCTGACCTTCAATAATTCTTTGCACTGCTAATTCACAAGCTTCTTGTGGGGATTTTCCTTGACGCATAAATTCTACAATAAGAAAAGAGCCAGCCATTTTGATTACGGCTTCTCCTTTTCCGGTAGCACAAGCAGCACCATATTTGTTATCTACATACATTCCAGCACCAATTATCGGAGAATCGCCAACTCTGCCATAATATTTCCAAGCCAAACCAGAAGTAGTACAACTTCCAGAAAGATTCCCATTTTTGTCTAGTGCAATCATTCCAATGGTATCATGGTTGTGTTGGTCAATCCACATTTGACTTTCGGGATGATTTTTGAGCCAATTTTTCCATCTTTTTTTTGCATTTTCAGTTAGCAGATTTTCCTCTTTAAATCCTTGCTGTTTTGCAAACTGTAAAGCCCCCTCACCAGAGAGCATAATATGAGGGGTTTCTTCCATTACTTTCCTTGCAACAGAGATAGCATTCTTTATGTTTTTCAGAAAAGAAACTGCTCCACAATTACCATTTTCATCCATAATGCAAGCATCTAAAGTTACATTCCCTTCCCTGTCGGGCATACCGCCATAACCCACTGAAGTGCAAGTAGGATCGGACTCAGAAACCATCACACCTTTTTCTACTGCATCCAATGCTCTACCGTTATTTTTTAGGATTTCCCAAGCCACTTTGTTGGCCTTTATTCCGTGCCGCCAAGTGGAAATTACAATTGCTTTATTTTCCATAGTTGTTGTGTTTGCTAAAATTTGGGGTATAACAGAAATTCCTATTCCCATTGCTGCCGTTTTTTTTATAAAGTTTCTTCTTGACTGGGATTTTTTCATATTTCGAAAATAGTTATTTTTTTGTCTACCAATTACAAACTTGGCTCACCAAAGTAAAATTACAATACTTTCAGCTTGAAAATATAATTGTATTTCGTTTTTATCAACTCAGATTGTGCGGCTTCATACCTTTGTCCTGCTTGTAAAAAATTAAAAGTATTCATTCCTCCAATATCAAATCTCTCTTTAGCATATTCATAAGCTAATTTACGAGCTAATAATGTTTTTTCAGCTGCTTGAAAAGCTTTTAAGGACCCTTTTGCATCATTATATGCTTGATTAATTGTATTTTCTAAATCCAATTTTACTTGCTCCAAAGCATAGGTTGATTTCTGAATATTGATTTTACTCCTTTTGATATTGGCGTTATTAGTCATTCCATTAAAAATAGGTATGGAGAGTTGTAAGCCAAAATTCTGTCCTGCATTAATATCTAATTGATTAGACAATGAGGTAGGATAATCAAAAAGTACTCTTGAATTATAAGAATAAAAACCACTTAATTTTGGCAAGATTCCCGCTTTAGAAATGGCTAAATCTTTCTTTGCAATCTTCAAATTTGTTTCCGCTAATTTTATATCATTTCGCTTTCCTACGGCTGTGCTATAAATTGTGTTTACATTGTTGCTTAGTATTGCTGATTTATGAATAATGTCGGTTTCTTGTGCAATTTCAAAATTTTCAATATCAGAAATTAGTAGCAATTGTGCCAAAGCAATTTTGGAAAGCCGATAGTTGTTTTCTGCCACCACTACATTTTGTTCAATTGTGGCTACATTCGCTTCAATTTCTAACACATCTCCCTCTGGAATAATTCCTGATTTTAGCCGTTCTTGTGCGAAAATTAATTCTTTATTTGCTACATTTAATTGGGATTTTTGTACGCCCAAACTTTCTCGATTAAACAAGATTTGTAAATAGGAATTAGCAACTAATAGAGAAATATTTTCCTTCATATCCGCCAATTGATATTGGCTTGCTAAAATGCTGAGGTTTGCTCGGTATAATTGCTGTATATTTTGCAACCCACCAAATAAATCAATTCCCATATTTGCATTTATAGAAGCAGAGGTGGTCGTCATATTTTCCAAAAGCCCAGTTGTAATATTTTGATTAAGTCCGACATTCCAAGAATGAGAACTCCCTAAATTAAGGTTTGGTAAAAATTTAGCAACAGCTGTAGTTTTATTTAAGCGTGTACTTTTTAAATCTGCCTGAGATTGCTTAATAGAAATATTTTTATCTACAGCACGCTTTACGCATTTTTCCAAAGTCCACACTTCTTGGGCTTGTGTGTTTACACTTAGTAATAATAGGATGGTTCCTAAAAATAGGATTTTTTTGAATGTCTTTTTTATTTTCATTTTTTTATTAATTCATTGGTACATTTTCACATCATCAAATTAGCACATTGTTTTTTTAATTTACCTCAATACTTACTCCTCCTCTTTTTTCTGGTTCTGTTTTATTCCAAATTTTTATTTTATCCTCTTTTGTAACCCCTGAAAGTACCTCAGCATTTACACCATCCGAAAGACCTAATTCAATGTCTCGTTTTTCAAATTCTTGTTCGCTAATTTCAACCTCTACATAGGGCTTCTTGGTTTTTAAATCATATTGTAAAAGGGCTTCACTTATCGCAATTACACTGTCTCTTTTTTCTGTAACAATTGATGCATTAGCACTATAGCCTGCTCTTACAAAATATTCATTATCCAAAGATACTTCTCCCTCAATTTTGAATTGAACAGCCCCAGCTTCTTCAATTCCTTTTGGGGCAATAAATTTTAATTTGGCAGAGTATTCTTTATCCTCAATAGCAGCAAGAGTAACAATAAGTGGCATATCTTGTGTTAATTTTCCTACTTCAGCTTCATCCACTTTTCCTTCAAAAATCATGATGTTCAAATCTGCAATAGTGGCGATAGTTGTTCCAGCATTAAAGGTATTGGCTTGGATAACTTGGTCTCCTTTTTTTACTGGAATTTCAAGCACAGTACCCGTTACAGTTGCACGAATATTAGTATTGGCTATACCTGAACCACCTGCCGAACCTAACTTGATAATTTGCAAATCACTTTTTGCATTTTCTAAATCTTGTACCGCTTGTTTATATTGCAAATCAATACTGCTAAACTCTTTTTCTGAAATAATTCCTTTTGAAAATAAAGTTTTGTTTCTGTCATATTCAGTTTGCATATTTTGTAAAATAAACTCTGAATTTTTCACTCTCCCCTGGGCATTGTTAAGACTTTGTTCGTTAGGTACAACTTTAATGATAGCTAGTAAATCTCCAGCCTTTACTTGCTCTGCTTCTTTCACTATTATCTTTTCAATAATCCCAGTAATTTGTGGTTTTATTTCAACTTCATCTTCAGGAATTACTTTTCCTGTAGCCACTATTTTATTTTCAATAGTAGCTACTATAAGGGTAGTGGTTTCATAATCAATTAATGATTTACTGTTGGATTTGATAAAGAAGGCAGTTGCAAATACAATGCCAAAAAATAAAAGTGCTATTCCGATTTTCTTTTTCATAATATTTTGTTGTTAGTTGTTGTTTATTTAGTTGTAATTCTATTTTTTTCTTTAGTCTATTGTCTAATATCTCAAAGCGTAGTGTTCTCATATCTAATTTATTCTTCTCTTAATGCGTCAATAGGTTTTATGCTTACTGCTCTATGTGCAGGAATGAGCCCTATTAATGTCCCCAAAATAACCATTAAAAATAAGGCACCTAATATATAAGGAATGGGGACGGTTGGGTTTGTAAAAGGATAATCTGTCATATTTTTAGTAGCGGCATTAATTCCTGATAGGACAAAAGCCCCTAAGATAATTCCAATGATTCCTGCAATAATAGTTAAAAATACAGATTCTAAAATTATCTGTATTCTGATTTCTTTTGGAGTGGCTCCAATTGCCCTCCTAATTCCTATTTCTTTTGTCCTTTCTTTTACGGATATAAGTAGGATGTTTCCAATCCCAATTATTCCTCCTATAATAGTAGCTAAACCAATTACCATAGAAAGGAAAGTCATTCCTGAAGCAAACTGAGTAATTTGCTTGAACATCTTACCAATATTAAATCCTCCAATTGCTCTTTTGTCTTTAGGGCTTACATGGTGCAATTCTTTTAAAACTTCACGAATATCAGCTTCTACTTTTACAATATCAGCATCAGGATAAGCAGCTACTAATAAAAAGTCAACAAATTTTCCTGTATTGTATAGCCTTTGATAAGTAGTAAAAGGAATGAATATATCTCCATCATCATCAAATCCACCACCTGAAATAAATTTATTTACTCCAATTATTCTAAAATGGATTCCATTAATACGGACAAATTGTCCAATTGGATTTTCACCCTCTTTGAATAATTCTTGTCGTGTTCGTTCTCCAATTACACATACTTTTCTTTTATTTTGAATGTCAGATTCATTAATAAACCTTCCTCCCTCAAAAATAGTTTTAGTAGCAATAGTTGTGTAAATAGGGAAGTCCCCATAAATATTATAATTCCCTTTTTTCTGCCCATTTACTACTTTTGCTTTATCTCCCCCAAAAACCCCCGTTACACTTCTTGGAGCTATGTACTGAATTTCTGGAACACGATTTTTTAAAGCACTTACATCACTTATTTTAAAATGTATCCATCTTCCTGTTTTAAAACCATCATAAGGTACAGAAGTTGATTGCCCCCAAATAAATAAACTATTGGAAGAAATGCGTTCAAATTGGCGTTCAAAACCATTGTCAATTCCTTTGGCTGCTCCTGATAAAACAATGTATAAAAAGATACCCCATAGCACCCCAATAACAGTAATGATGGTACGCACTTTATTCTGCCCAATAGAGCTGAAAATTTCTTGCCAAGTATCTTTATCAAATAGTGTTTTCATTTATTCGTCTCTTAAGGCAACAATTGGTTTTATTTTAGCAGCTCTTCTAGCAGGAATGTATCCTGCTAATGCACCAAAAAGAATAAGGATGATAGTAGCTCCAATAGCAGTTGAAATATCAATGTAAGGATTGGTAATAAAATAATCTTTTTCAAGAGTATCGCCAATTAAGCTCAGGGTTGCAATACCTGCAATTAATCCAAAATAACCTGATAAAGTAGTGATGAAAATTGCTTCTTGTAATATCATAGCGATAATGCTTCTTGGGCTTGCTCCAATTGCTTTTCGGATTCCTAATTCTTTGGTTCTTTCTTTCACTACAAATACCATAATATTACTTATTCCAATAATCCCTGCAATTAAAGTCCCGATTCCAATAAAGGAAATAATGAGCTGTAATACAGATGCAAATTGTTGGTTTGCTTTAAGGTTATCGGCTACATTTCTGATGTAAATTCCCCCTCTATCTCTAGGATCAATATCTTTTCTATTTTTCAGGAATTTCTCCAGTTTCTGTTCAAATTCTACTGCACCTTCATAACCAATTTCAGGCTTATAACTCAATATAATTTGGTCAATCTCATCTGTATTTTTCTTTATTTTTTGCAAGCTTGTATAAGGAATGTAGATAATCCTTTCCTCTCTATCTCCTCCATCATCTTGAAAAACACCAACTACTTTCCAGCTATGTCCGCCTCCATCAATATATTTTCCAATTGGATTTTCATTATTAAATAAATCCTCAGCTACTAATCTCCCAATAACGGCATGTCTTTTTTTATGAGTAATATCATCTTCATGCAAAAAACGCCCTTTCATCATAATGGTCATTTCGTTATATTGATGAGAAGGACTTACGGCTCTTATGGAATAATTATTGCTTTTATCTTTGTATTTTACAGTTGCATTATCATTAATCCTTGGCGTAATGCTTTCTAAATAATTATCAAAATTATCTGTAATGGTTTTTAAGTCAGAATTATCAAACTTAATTCTTCTACCAGATTCATAACCTTTAAAAGGATTGTTAGTTGTTCCAGGAAAAATAAAAATAGTATTCACATTATCATCATTAAAGAATTTCTGAAAAGTATTACTTAAACCATTCCCAAACCCAAAAAGAATAATAAAAATAAAAATACCTAATGCAACTGTAAATCCAGACAAGAAAGTCCGTAATTTATTTTTACGGATAGTATCAAAAATTTCAAACCAATTATCCTTGTTAAACATGAGCTGATGCAGGCATTTGCGTTATTATTTTGTCCTCTATTATTATCCCATCTTTCAGGTGAACTATGCGTTTGCACATCATTGCAATATCTTCTTCATGAGTAACTACTAATATAGTCTTTCCTTCCTTATTTATTTTCTGAATTAGCGCCATTACCTCTGCAGATGTTTTGGAATCTAAAGCGCCTGTAAGTTCGTCAGCTAAAAGCACTTTGGGTTTAGTTACCATTGCTCTTGCAATTGCAACTCTTTGTTTTTGCCCTCCAGAAAGCTCACTTGGTAAATGGCTTGCCCAATTTTTTAATCCTACTTTTTCTAAGTATTCTAATGCCTTTATCTGCCTTTCTTCTCTCTTTTTCCCTTGATAATATAATGGTAAAGCAATATTTTCAAGAGCAGTTTTGTACTTGATTAAATTAAAAGATTGAAATATAAAACCTAAAAACTGATTGCGATATTTGGCTGCTTTTGTTTCATCTAAGTTTTTAATAGGAATATTATCTAAAGTATAAGTACCCTTATCAGCAACATCCAACATTCCAATAATATTTAGTAGGGTAGATTTTCCTGATCCGGAAGATCCCATAATTGCTACCAATTCCCCCTCATTAACAGTAAAGTTGATGCCCTTTAGCACATGGAGAACATTTTTCCCCATTTGATAAGATTTATGTAAATCAGTTATTTTTATCATTGTAGCTTAACGATTATTTTGTTCTATTATTATTTCATTTTCCCTCCACCCAATCTCCATGTTTTTTTATGAGTTCAATTAAGGCAGTTACTGCCTTTTCTTCTGGGATGTTTTTTTCTACAACAGTTTGTTCTTTGTAAAGGGTGATTTTTCCTTTTCCGGTACCCACATAACCATAATCGGCATCTGCCATTTCTCCTGGTCCGTTTACAATGCAACCCATAATTCCAATTTTTACTCCTTTCAAATGGTCTGTCTCTTTTCTTATTTTTGCAGTGGTTTCTTGCAAGTCAAAAAGGGTTCTTCCACAGCTCGGGCAAGAAATGTATTCTGTTTTTGAAATTCGTGTTCTGCTAGCTTGTAATATCCCAAATGCTAAGGAATTTACGGATTGGTCAGAGCCACAATTTTCAGCTGCAATAAATATTCCATCTCCTAAGCCATCAAGTAGTAATGCTCCAAAATCAGCACTGGACGAAAGTTGTAATTGTTCAGAAGATAAATCGCCATAAGCCCTCCCAATAATTACAGGAGTTTTTATTCCATTATTCATAAGTTCTGTGAAGAGTTTTCTTTGCTCGGCTATACCGTTTTCGTTATAAGTATCTATCATCAAAACAGCTGTTGTATCTGTTTTTAGTTTTGCAAAAAGCTCCTCACTCAAATCAGAAAGACACACATAAACAATATTTAGTTTTTCTGAAATTTCTGTTTCATCCAAATAATCGTTAACTGTTAAAAAAGGATATCCTTTTTTGTGTTCTTGCCATTTTTTGTAATTATAAATTATACCTAAAGTTCCTGGAACTTCAAAATCCACATCATGGTTTCCTACAAAAACATAATCGGCTGCAGTATCTGTGATATTCCATTTGTCCAAAGGAACAGAATAGTTAGAGCCAATTCCAAAAAAAGAAGCTGGAGTAATCTTTTCTTTCAAGCAAAAATCTGCCATTACAATTGGGACATTTCCTCCCCCAATATTTAGCACATCATTTGTTGTTCTTCTTTTATAATCAAAAGAATGTAAAGGGTTCTCTGTTATTTCCTCCACTTCATCTTGCTCCTTTATCCCCTCAAAATGTTTCAGTAATTTTTGTGCTACAGGTATTTCATATTCAGGTGCTTCTGTAAGTGAAACACGAATTGTATCACCTATTCCATCTGCTAAAAGTGTACCAATTCCTACTGCAGATTTTATCCTTCCATCTTCTCCTTCTCCTGCTTCAGTAACTCCCAAATGAAGTGGGTAATCCATTCCTTCCGTTATCATTTCAGTAACTAATAAGCGGTAGGCTTGTACCATTACTCTAGTATTGGATGCTTTCATTGAAAGAATAATATCATGGTAATCTTCACTCTGACAAATACGCAAAAATTCCATTGCCGATTCTACCATTCCTTTTGGGGTGTCTCCATATCTACTTAAGATTCTATCAGAGAGAGAGCCATGGTTAGTGCCAATTCGCATGGCAGTTCCGTGCTCTTTACAAATACGAACAAGAGGAGTGAATTTCTCTCTTATTCTATCAATTTCTGCATTGTAAGTAGCATCCGTATATTCTATGTTTTCAAATTTCTTTTTATCGGCATAATTTCCAGGATTTACTCTTACTTTTTCAATAATTGTTGCCGCAATTTCTGCTGCATTTGGCGTGTAATGAATATCTGCAATTATTGGAGTATCGTATCCTCTTTTTGCAAGTTCTTCTTTAATGTTTTTAAGATTAAGCGCTTCTTTTTTTGAAGGGGCAGTAATACGTACGAGTTCACAACCAGCTTCTATCATTCTTATGGATTCCTCAACAGTTGCCTCAGTATCCATAGTATCGGTTGTAGTCATGGATTGAATACGGATAGGATTATTCCCACCAATACCGATATTTCCTACTTTTACTTCTCTTGTTTTAAACCTGCTATAGTTGGTTAATGAATTACAATATTTCATTTATTGCTTTACTATTTTTTTGATTGTTTGACTTTCTAAAGTTGTGATTTTCACAAAATAAATTCCACTTTCCAAAGTACTCAAATCAATAGTTTTTGAGATAAACCCTGACTCTGTATCTTGAGTTTTTACCACCTCTTTTCCAAGATTATCAAAAATTGAGATTTGTGTTTTATCCTCAGACAAACCTTCAATAACAATATTGTTTTTTGTAGGATTTGGATAAATTATCCACTGCTCAAAAATCAACTGATTGCTAGTGTTTTGAGGATAACCAACTGTAAATTGATGTACAATATTTGTGCCAAAATCAGTATTGAATTGTTGCAACCAACCAGCAGTTGGGTCTCGAAATCTACACAAACCATTACCATCAGAATTTGCCCAAAAGCCAAGCCCATCTTCATCCGTATCAGTAACCACAAAAGTATAGCAGCCATTTGCGAAAGTGAGCGTATCTCTATAAGGAGTATTGCTATACAAATTTCCACTTGCAAACACAGGATTTCCACTCTCATCAAAAAACTCCCAAGAGGTTTCAGATACTTGCGTTAAATTATTTGTCACCCCTGCATTTGTAGTGAGCCAAAGCGTAATAGTATTCGGATATTCTGGCACTTTATCATACTGGGTTTTCATATAATTATTATCCGTATAATCATCTGCTTGCCCATTAGGATTTTTAAGCCTTACTTCAAATATTTGATCGGTTCCAGACCAATTTGTTAGGTTGGGAAGTTCCACTTCTTCAGTTTCCATAAATGCTAAATTTCCACTCCAATTATAAGTGTGAGTACTGCCTCCCACCACATTATATTCAATTTCTAAAGATACTAAAGGACTGCTTCCATAATTTCTTATTTTGATAAGTGGCTTTCCGCAAATAGGATTTTTACGACTATATTCATCTTTTTTGGATGGTTTTATAATATCAATTATTTCTGCTGAATTTGTAAAATTCTCATTTCCATATTGAAATAGTTGACATTCAATAATATAAGATGGCGTTTGAGTTCCGCTCCAATTATAAGATTGAAAATCAACATTAATTTCCACAGAATCATTTGGCGTAATATAAGGAGTGATTTCGTGCTCAAAAGTTTGGGCTCTTTTCCCAGGACACCAATTTGCTCTATCATAAATCCAAGTTCCCCCTTGCGGATAAATAGGGTTCTCTCCACAATCGGCATCCCAATTATATTGGGTGTGCGTAAGTGAGCCATCTACATTCAAATAATAATTAATTGGTTTGAATTCTGCAGCCACTTGGCTATTATCAAAACCGTGCCCTGTTGCAGTCATTTTTACACTTGCCATTGTGCTGTTTTGCTCTATCCATTTATTTTTAGGGGTAAGTTTATTATTCTCAAAATCGGTGGAAGAAACATAACTATATCCTCCACTATAAATATTTTCTAATTTTACTACATTTCTTTGGGGAGTACCTTCAATAAACTCAAAATCCAAAGTGGCACTAAAACCAGACGACCACCCGCTATAATGACATCTAATTTCAACTGAGTCCCTAAGAATTTGCACAAAATCAGTAATATCAAAAGTGTGGGTAAATTCCCAACTATTTGCCAAACTGCTCCCGTAAGGGGTGATGACTCTCGCTAATTCAAAATCTTCAATTACTTCAAAAGGAGTGTGCCAATTATAGTAATTCACAATCCAATTTGTATCAGCCATAAAAAAAGTACTGTCGGTAATATTTCCCAAGGAATCAAAAGAAAAAACATTAAGATTTGATTGCCAAAACAGGAGCGTATCGGTTGGAATAGTTGGGTTGTTTTGGTCGGTATATCTTATTATTTGAATGGAATCGGAAAAAGTGGAATCCATACTACTATTAATGCTATCCCAATAATAAATTATTACAGGATTTAAGGAGAAAAATACGGTATCCAAAGTACTCCCATTTACTGTAAAATTAGGGCTTGTGTGCAAAGTAGAATCAACTTCTCCGGTTCGGTGACGAACAATAATTTTAGAGGTATAATCCCAATCCGAGCAACCTCCAGTGGCACAACCCATGGTATAGTGCAAATAAATTTTTCTGTAAGTCAAACTATCGCCAGGTAGTTCTCCCCACTCATCATAATTTCCGTACCAAGTCATGTCGGTATGGTCGTGAATTCTAACGGTAGTTGTATCGCCAGCAAAGGCAGAAATGCAAGAGCAAAACGCCAAAAAAGTTAGTAAATTTTTCATCATATTTTAGTTTTTAGTTTAGTTATCAATATCGGTTACTCCACCGGAAACAATCAACTTCATAATCTCAGAAGAACTTGCATCAATAGGAGTAAGATATGTACTATCTACCACAAAAAGTTGTCCAGAAAAAGCATAAGAATGTGGCAAATAAACCAAAACTTTATGCGCTTTAATATTTAGCGTGCTCAAATCTTTATTAGTGATAAACCCAACTCTTTCAATAGTTGAATTTTCGTATAGTTTCACAAGAACCGGTTGAGAAAATCCTTTCTTTTTCCCTACAAATGTGTTCATCAAATCTTTTACTGATGAATAAATGGTTTTTAAAAGTGGAGCTTTCTCCAAAATTCTTTGAAAAAAAGCATTGATAGGGCTAGCAATTACTGCCGAACCCACATATCCAATAAGAGTAATGAGAAGGATAATAACAATTAATCCTAATCCAGGAATTTTAGTGATTGGGGCAAGTATCCCGTCAATTTTTTGAAAAGTCCAATACACTACATAAAGCGTAACTGTTATTGGCACTATGTATAATAACCCTTGTAAAAAGTAATTTATAAATTTTTTCATTTTTTTAAACTTTAAGTATTTTTTGAAGTCATAAAAGTACTAATCTTAAAAACAATAGCAATGAAAAAAGTAATTTTTAGTTTTATCGTAATTTTAGGAGTTGGAATATTCTTTCCAAATTTAGCAGAAGCACAAATAGTAATAAAAGTAAAACCTAACAAGCCAAAAGTAGTAATTGTAAAGCCAAATAAGAACAAGAAAAATCATATTTGGATTGATGGGTACTGGAAATGGAGTAGAAAACACCATAAATATATATGGGTAAAAGGGCATTGGAAACGCAAAAAAAGAGGGCATATTTGGATTGCAGGACACTGGGAAACTACAAAAGGTGGGCATATATGGGTAGCTGGAAAGTGGAAAAGAAAATTTTGAAAGGGTAAGATTTAGAAAATTCTTTTTTTATTAATTAAACCTTTTTGCTTTCTTTGTGTCATATTAACTAACTAAAAAACAAAGAAAAGATGAAAAAAACACTAATTGCTTTCACCCTATTATCAAGTATAATTTTAGTAAAAGCACAAAATTTTAATGGCTTTGCATTGTATAATCCGCAAGGGCAAACTACTACTTACCTTATTGATGAAAATGAAAATATTGCACATACTTGGAATATGACTACCGAGTGCAATTATACAGTGCAACTCAAAAAAAATGGAAACTTAGTAAGAGGCACAAAAAATAATGGAAATCAATTAAGTGGATCTGCAGATGCTGGAAGAGTGCAAGAAATTGATCCGAATGGAAATATGGTTTGGGATTTTATTTATTCAACATCCAATCATTTGAGCCATCATGATTTGACTTTAGTTGGTGAGAATGTTTTGATTACAGCTTGGGAAGTGAAAACAGCTTCAGAAGTTAATGCGGCTGGATATAGTAATTCAAATTCTGACAAATGGCCTACTCATTTTATTGAGCTTGCAGATGATGGAAACGGAGGTGCAACAATTGTTTGGGAATGGCATATTTGGGATCATATGATTCAAGATACAGACGCAAACAAACCAAATTATGGAGTAATTTCTGACAACCCTCAACTGATTGATATCAATATGA
The DNA here is from genome assembly GCA_964452095.1 of uncultured Weeksellaceae bacterium. Classification (GTDB taxonomy): domain Bacteria; phylum Bacteroidota; class Bacteroidia; order Flavobacteriales; family BACL11; genus DUAL01. Next base: position 9,037 of record CAYVKX010000007.1, on the reverse strand, counting down.
TACAAGGAGGTGGAGGTCCTGGCGGAGGTGGTGGAGATTGGTTTCATGTAAATGGAGTGGATTACAATGAGGATTTGGATCAAATTGTTTTTTCCTCTCGTTTTGCGTCTGAAATTTATATAATTGACCATAGTACAACTACAGCTGAGGCAGCTTCTCATTCTGGAGGGAATTCAGGAATGGGTGGTGATATTCTTTATAGATGGGGAAACCCTTCAAATTATGATATGAATGGGGTTCAAATAATTGATAATGCTGTTCATGACGCAAGATGGATTGCAGATGATGGCAGACCAAATGGTGGGTTTTTGCAAATATTTAATAATAGTGGAGTGAGTAATAATCAATCGGCAATTGATGGTATTGAAACTCCTTGGGATGCAACTACTAATACTTATTTAAGAACTCCAGGTCAAGCTTTTGGTCCTGCATCATATACAACAAGATATGCTTGTGCTTATTCTGCTTCTGGGCAATCGGCTTCTGATAGAATGTCAAACGGAAATATTTATGTAAATGCTTCAAGCGGACAAGGTGGAGCTGGTGTAATGTATGAGGTGGATTCTTTGGGAACAATTGTTTGGGGACCTTACAATGCCCAATCTCAAAAAGGGTTTAGGTATGAGTGTAATTACCCAGGAATTATTGCTTTAGAACCATACATGAATTCTACTGCAACTACTTCTTGCTTTAATGTTTCATCCATTGAAAATGAAATAAATTCTGAGCAAATTTCAATTTATCCTAATCCTGTAAAAGAGATGCTTTCAATAGAATTTGAAACTTCAACTAATCAAGATATTGAAATAACTATTCTCAATTCATTAGGGCAGAAAATATACACAAATAATTTGCTAAACTTTTCTGGGAAAATCTCTGAAAAAGTAAACTTATCTTCATTTTCAGAAGGATTATATTTACTCAATATCACAAGCAGTAAAGGGCATTTGATTACTGAGCGTATTGCACATATAAAATAAGTGTTTTTAAAACGACTCATATTTTTTGTTGCAGTTTCTTTGTTACAATTTTCTGCTTTTTCACAAAGCAACTTTTATGCAGCAGATTCCATCAGAGAAATTCGTATTTATTTCTATGCTTCTAATTGGGATTATCAGTTAGACAGCCTTTATGTAGTTGGAGATAATGAAAGAATTTTAGCTGATATTTCTATTGATGGTTCATCTTACGATAGTGTTGGAGTTCGGTACAAAGGGTTTAGTTCAGTATCTGTGAATCGCCTTAAAAACCCCTTTAATATAAAATTAGATTACATCATTGATGGGCAAGATCATCAAGGGATTGATAAACTAAAACTCTCCAATGTAATACAAGACCCCTCTTTTATTAGGGAAGTTCTGACTTATGAAATTGCAAGAAATTATTTGCCTTCAGCACAAGCAAACTTTGCAAATGTTTTTATTAATGATACGCTTTGGGGATTATATACCAATGTGCAAGCGGTAAATAAATCTTTCTTGAACGAGCATTTTGATAATAAATACAATCCTTTTTTTAAATGCAATCCTGAAAATTTAGACATCAATCCCGGTGGAGAAAATTCAAATTTGAGCGATACACACGGAACTGATAGTTTAGATTATGAAACTTATTATGATTTGAAATCTGATTATGGATGGGGGGATTTGTATCATTTGATTGACACATTAAATAATCATACTGACAGCATTGAAAATATTTTAAATGTAGATAGAACCCTTTGGATGCACGCACTCAATTATACACTTATCAATTTTGATTCTTATATTGGATACGGTCAAAATTATTATTTGTATAAAGATATTACAGGACAATTTAATCCGATACTTTGGGATTTGAATATGTCTTTTGGAAGTTTCAGATTAACAGATGCATCTTCACTTTATTTTAACGGATTTGATATTTTGCAAGCTCAAAATATGGACCCTTTAGTTCATCATTCTGAGATTTCTATTGCTCCAAGACCTCTACTTAGAAATTTATTCCAAAGTGAAAGAAATAGAAAAATGTATTTGGCTCATATTCGAACTATTGTGCAAGAGAATTTTGCAAATCAGAATTATTCTACAAGAGGACAAAATTTACAAAATCTGATTGATTTGTCTGTGCAAAACGATACCAATAAGTTTTATTCTTATATCGATTTTACAACAAATATGACTAATCAAGTGGCATTGGTTACGGCTGATTGTCCTGGGATTACACAATTGATGGATAGTCGAACTACTTATTTGAGTAATTATACTGGCTTTAGTGGCGAGCCAGCAATTGCTAATATCTCCAATAGTCCTCAAAATATTATTTTAGGGAATGATGTTTGGATTTCTGCTGAAATAAATGATGCTACTGATGCTATTTTAGCCTACAGATTTGGTAAAAATATGGCTTTTAAAAAAACGACAATGTATGATGATGGATTGCATAATGATGGAAGTGCAAATGATGGAACTTTTGGAGGGAAAATACCGAATGCAGCTAATTCTATTGACTATTATTTGTATGCTGATAACGATTCTGCTGGAGTGTTTTCCCCTGTGAGGGCAGCATATGAATTTTATTCTTTACAATCGCAACTTCAATTAGGAGATGTGGTAATTAATGAAGTAATGTCTAATAATACAAATACTGCAGCAGATGGAAGCGGGAATTATGAAGATTGGATTGAACTCTATAATACTACTAACTCACCTATTTCAACTGGCGGATTATTTTTAACCGATACAGCTGGGATTTTGCAAAAATGGGAATTGCCTTCTCATACAATTCAGGCAAATGGGTATTTAATTATTTGGGCAGATGAAGATGGAAATCAAGGAGGGTTGCATGCCAATTTTAAACTATCAAATCTTGGAGAAGAACTTATCTTAACAAATGCTGATAGCGTAATAATAGATTCCTTAACTTTTATTCCTCAAGGAGCAGATACGGCTTATGCAAGGGTGCCAAATGGAAGCGGACCGTTTGTTCTGCAAACCCCAACTTTTAATTCTAATAACGATTTTATTAGTTCAGTGAAAGAAATATCTGAGCAAATAAAAATCTATCCTAATCCTTTTACAACTGTTTTACTTTTAAAAAATAAAGCAGATATAATTGTAAGAGATATACTTGGAAAAGAAGTTTTTTCAGCAAATAATATCAATAGAATCAACACATCAAATTGGAATACAGGAGTTTATTTTATACATTTGAAAACAAAAAATAAAACGATAAAAGCAATTAAAATCAACTAATTATGAGGAAAATAATTTTACTTTTTATGACTGCAATTTCATTGCAAATTGGAGCACAAACCATTACAAATTTTACCACTGCTGATGGCTTAATAAGTGATGCAATAAATTGTGTAGCAGTAAATAATAATGATAATATTTGGCTTGGAACCTCTAGTGGAATTTCAAAATTTGATGGAGTAAATTGGACAAACTACACTACTACTGATGGTTTGGTAAACGATAATGTGAAAACAATTGTAGCAACAAGCGGAAATATTTGGGCTGGAACAGATTTTGGAGTTTCAAAATTTGATGGATCTACATGGACTACATACACTACTGCTGATGGATTGGCTATGAATAAAGTCGCACATATTGCCCAAGCACCCAATGGTGATTTATGGTTTGCTCACGCATCTTTTTCTGCTGGGGTTAGTTGCCTTGTTGGAGGAAGTGGAACTAATTGGATTACTTACAGCAGTCCTGATTTGCCTATTAGTGGAGTTGCCGCTACTGCATTTGATAACAATGGCGATAAATGGTTTGCCACTCCACTGGATGGAACAGTGCATTTTGATGGCACAACCTTTACAACTTACACTATAAACAATGGTTTGGTAAGTAATTACAGCACGGCTATTTTGTGCGATAATAACCAAAAGTGGATTGGAACTTCAAGTGGGATGTCTGTTTTAGATGCTACAAATACTAGCGTAACTAATCATACCAAGATGTATATTTTACCTCCTCCAGACACTTTAAATCCTGTGGTAGATATCGCAAAAGATGGTTTTGGAAGAATCTGGACTAGCATTTATGTTGGCTATTTGGCGGAAGGAGGAGTAGCTTTTTGGAATGGAACACAGTGGGAAGATTTTGATGTAACAGATGGATTGGCAGGTCCAAATGTAAGAGAATTAGCTATTGATAGCCAAAATAATGTGTGGGTAGCAACTTCCACAGGATTATCTAAAATTGTACCTTTACCTTCCTCTATTTCAAACTTTTCTTCTGAAAATAAAAACTTAATTAAAATAGTAGATATTTTAGGCAGAGAAACTAGCCAATCAAAAAATACCCCATTATTTTATATTTATGATGATGGATCGGTAGAAAAGAAATTTCTTATTTATTGAATTAAACCTTTTAACTTCTATTATGTCTATTAAAAAAACAAAACCAAAAAAAATGAAAACAAAACACTTACTAATTATTTTATTCTGCTTGCCGCTAATTATACAAGCACAAGTAAATTTATTACCTTCAATCGGAATAAATTCTCTACCAAATGATACTGACCCTGTCTGCACTATAGTTCCGAGAAGTCAAGGGAATGCTTGGGTTACAATTAATCCTGGAGATACTATGGCTGATTTTACTTTATATGATATTAATGGAAATTCTGTTACACTTTCTGATGTATTAAATACTGGAAAAAGAGTACTTATGGTTGCCGGAAGTTATACTTGCCCTATTTTTCGTGATCATATGACGGATGTAAATGCAGTTGCTGCTCAATTTGGAAATGATATTGAAGTATTTGTGGTTTACACTGTGGAAGCACACCCTACTGGAAGCGTAATGCCATATAGTGGAAATGTACAACCCACTAATCCTCCTTACCCTCAACCTTCTACTTATGGGGAAAGAAAAGATAATTTGCAAGACATGATAAATGGAGTGGGAACTTCTGGTTCTTATGTTCCTGTGCCAATAAGCGTCCCTATTTATATTGATGGCCCTTGTAATGAGTGGTGGATTTATTATGGTGCACAGCCAAATACTGCTTATTTGATTGATACAAATGGTGTGCTTTTCGCCTACCATCAATGGTTTCACAATTCCAATCCTCCAAATGGTTCTATCACAAATATTTGGTGCGATATTGATAGTTTACTAAGTGTAAATACAGGAGGGTGTTCGCAAGTTACTAGCTTAAATGGTACTTTCGATTTTCAACTAAAAAGCACGGCTACTACTGTAACTTATGGAAATCCTGGCGATATTATTGATATTTATGGGGAAATAATAAATATTAGTAATGATGGCGTAAAAGTAGATATTGAAAGAGTTGTAAATCTGCTGCCAGCACAAACATGGGAAAGCTCCATGTGCGTAACGGTTTGCTTGCCCTCTACTCAAGATACCATTTCTGCAATAATTGCTGCTGGAGATACTATCGACTTTTCCTTTCATTTTTTTACCGATCCATTTATGGCAGGTCCAGATACAGGAAGAGCTAGAGTTCGATTTACCAATGCGAATGGAAGTCAGCAAAGTATAGTGCAGCCCTACAAAGGAATTACTTACGAGCAACTTTCTAGCATAAACGAATCCTTTACTAAGGTTTTGGTTTATCCTAATCCTTCTGATGGAAATCTGTATGTAGAATCTGATTTTATTGAAAATTCAATGGTTCAAATTACCGATTTGCTTGGAAACAATATAAAAACAATTGCAGTAAATAAAGGAGAAAATAAAATTCAAATAAAGAATTTACCACCTAATTTTTATTTTATTCAGATTAATAAAAGGGTATGTGAAAAGATTGTGGTGAGGTAAAGATAATGTAACAATTAAGAAAATTAGTTAATGTGTTGATAAAAACAACCAACAATTAGCAGTTAAAAGTCGCCTCCAAATTCAATTCTAAAGTAATAATAAGGTTTTTTAATTCCTTTGTTTTTTCTAAAATATCTTTAGCTATTTTTTCTTTTTTACCTGCAGAAGCTAAATACCATCTTTTTATAGCTCTTAAAATTGAAGACATTTTTATTGCATCTTGTTTTTTCATCCACCTAATAGAATTATCAATTTGATTATCAATATAATCCGAATTCATTTCTTGTTTTATTATACAAAGTATAAACAATAGGTGTGCAGTTTCAAATTCAAAGAAAAGAATATGTCTAAAATCAGCATTTAAGATATTATTTAACTGTTTTTTAGCTTTTAAGTAGTTACCTAAATGAAAAAATGAAATGGCAAGTTTTATTTGAATAATTATCAAATCATTTGCTGAAAAAATATCATAATCAATATTTAATTGTTGTATGGTTTTATATTTTTCTGTTACAAGCAGATAAGTTAATTTATTTAATTTTTTTCTAATATTAATAAATCTATGTAATTGATGATGTATTTTACTTAGTTTCTCTAATTCAATTTCAATATCTTTATGCCAACTAGAAGTATATGCGCATGCTTTTTGTAGGTGAGAAAGCATAATAATATAATTAACTGCATTAGTGTTTTGTTTGTCTTTATCTGTTTGCCAATGGGTGTAGTTTTTTACCGCATAATCTTTATAGGTTTTTAAATCACCAATAAATAGGTGGTAGTTTTGCATAATATCGAAATACAAGGATTTTTCTATAAAAGAAAATTTTTCAAACTCTAACATTACAGAGCTTGCTATAATTTGGGAAAGATATTTTAGCCCAGTTTCATCAGATGGTAAATAGGATTTTACTACCATATTTGTTCTGTTAGCATTTGTAAACATTTGGTATTGCCTGTTACTTTTATTGGTGTAGAAGTAGTATTGTTCTTGTAGCTTTATTTGCTTTTGGAACAAATCTTTATGGGACAATAAATTAATGCAATTTGTTTTTTCTTCTAATAGTTTTATCATTAAAGAAAAGTATTCTTTTTCTATAATTTCTTTTTCTAGTTTTTTTATTTCTAACCACATTTTGTGGAACATGCCTTTGTTCCTTAAAATGGCTAACTCACTCATTTTACGGTTGAGTACTGCTTTATCATTATGGTTTTCTTGATATACATTTAGTATTTGTAAGAGTTTTGCAAACAGTCTGTTTTTACGAACTGAAATATTTTTAATATTTAATTGTGCTTCTAACTCTTTGTTGTTGTATTCTTTTTGTTTGCTAATTACATTAAACAATAAAAAATGATTTTTATTTTTATTAGGAGATAATTGAGAAATTATATAAGATTTCTCATGTTTGCTTAATGATGAAATAAGCTGCTGCAAATAATCCGTTTCTTTTCTCATTTGGCAAAGATAGTAATATTTACGAACTGAAATCTAAAACAAATTATGGTGTTTTTTAAGAGTTTTGGCTTCTTTACTTTTGTGTTTGAAAAAAAATAGGGCAATTACTCCCCCCCCCTTAAAAGAGGAGTAAACATTAAAATAATTTTAATCATGAAAAACAAATTTAAACAATGGCGTGTATTATGGGCCATAGTAGCAGCAATAATATTTGCTCCTACTTTAACTAATGCGCAGCAACAAGCTAACTTCATTCCCCCTACATGGGTAAATATGAATCCTTTTGGATTAATTAATAGCGGGCATTATGGTGAAGAGTTGGTTGATTTAGATAATGATGGAGATTTAGATTTATTGGTAGTAAAAGGCCCTGAATTTCATTATTTAGAAAATATTGGGACAGCAAGTGCACCCTCTTTTGCAGCTTTTGTTCCTAATCCTTTTGGGCTTACAAATCCTCAGTCTCATTGGGGCTTATCCCCTTCAGCTGCAGATTTAGACAATGATGGAGATTTAGATATTTTAACAGGTTATGGCTCTAATGCATATGCATATTTTGAAAATATAGGAACAGCATCTGCTCCTGCATTTGCTGCACCAGTTGAGAATCCTTTTGGTTTAACAACATTAGATTATGTTTATACAGCATTAGCTGATTTAGATGGTGATGGCGATTTTGATTTGATTTCCTCAGGACCTTGGCCTAATTATGACCATACATATTCAGAAAATATCGGAACAAATTCTTCTCCATCTTTTGCAGCACCTATTTTAAATGTTTTTAGCGATTTAGTTGGAATGAATAGGTTATATGCAGAATATGCAGATTTAGACGGTGATGGTGATTTGGATTTGATGGCACTATTACATAACGGGAGTTCTGAATTTTTTATGTACAAAGAAAATCAAACCACTTCTTCAACTCTTTCATTTGGGCCAGTCCAATTTAATAACTTTGGCGCACCAACACCATATACTACAAATAGTGGTATAGTTGAATTTGGTGATTTAGATGGTGATGGTGATCAAGATATGTTGATAATAAATCATAATAGAGATTACTATTACTATGAAAACATCCCTATAACACCAGAAACACCAGGTTGTACAGATTCCTTAGATTGTAACTATGATCCAAATGCTACTATTGATGACGGAAGTTGTATTAGTCAACCTAACCAATGGGCGAGTGGAGCTACTGCTTCATCAAGTTATTTTTTAGTAAGTTATGGTGCTATGCAAGCAACAGGCGCACCTAATGTTACTAGTTGTAATGATAATTCTAATGCTTGGTTAGCTCAAGACGGAACAGGGAATAACTGGTTAGAAGTTACTTATGCTGCAAGTGTAAACTCTATTGGTTGTGTAGTAGTTGAAAATGCTGCTGCTGGTTTTGTTACTCAAATTGATGCTATTGATGATAATGGAAATTATCATACAGTATGGACAGGTACTGATCCTGGTGTGGGTCATTCAAATTCTTGTTATCATTCTGTATTTACATGGACACAAACTCCTTATTTAACTACAGGTCTTAAAATTTATACAGGAGATGCATATAATAGCTCGCTTGGTGGTTGGTGTGAAATTGATGCTGTTGAGTTAATTTCTGTAAATACATCTATTAGTGGTTGTACAGATAGTACTGCAACAAATTATAATGCTGCTGCACAATGTGATGATGGAAGTTGTACTTATGTAACGATTTGTGCTGATGCGCCAACAGGCTTGTATGGATATGATGTTATTGATACAAGAGCAAAAATTCATTGGGACAATATGAATTCCACTGTTTGTATGGTTT
>CAYVKX010000006.1:30392-34493 GCA_964452095.1 uncultured Weeksellaceae bacterium | reverse complement strand
TGGTAATGCGTGAAACTACTGAAAGACCAGAAGCAGTTGAAGCAGGAACAGTGATTTTGGTAGGAACTAATGTGGAAAAAATAGTTGGAGAGGCAAATGCACTTTTACAAGATTCCGAAAAATACGAGAGTATGAGTAAATTGCACAATCCTTATGGAGATGGAAAAGCATCTCAAAAAATTGTAAATTTTTTAGTGAAAAGTTTTAAGTTATAGGTGCTAAGTGATGAAAATTTATGAAAGAACATTTAAATTTGCATTATTAATTGTGGAACTTCATAAATATCTTGTTTCAAAGAAAGAGTATATTTTGTCGAAACAAATAATAAGAAGTGGAACATCTGTTGGAGCAAATGTTGAGGAGGCACAAGCAGCACAATCCAAGAAGGATTTTATTTCTAAAATGTCAATAGCGAGTAAAGAAGCAAGAGAAACAAAATATTGGGTAAGACTGCTAGATAAATCAGATTATTTAAATGATTACAAGGATAGAGAATTGCTTCATGTTGAAATAGAAAGTATTATAAATATTATTACAAAAATAGTTAAAACATCAAAAGAAAATTTAATATAAAATGAGCAACCCAACACCCAACACCTCAAACCCAACACCTCAAACCCAACATTCAAAACTAACAACCGTTTGTATGATGGGTTTGGGTTATATTGGCTTACCAACAGCAGCCCTTATTGCTAGTAGAGGAATAAAAGTGCAAGGAATTGATGTAAATCAATCAGTAGTAGATACAATAAATGAAGGAAAAATTCATATTGTAGAGCCTTCTTTAGACGGGCTAGTAAAACATGTTGTGGAAAGAGGATTCTTAAAGGCCAGTACTACTGTTGATACAGCTGATGTGTATTTGATTGCTGTGCCAACTCCTTTTAAAGGAGATCATGAGCCGGATTTGAAATATGTGGAATCTGCTACAAGGATGATATTACCAAATCTGAAAAGTGGAGATTTGTTTATTATTGAATCTACTAGCCCAGTGGGAACTACTGATAAAATGGCTAAAATTATTTTTGAGGAAAAACGAGAACTCAAAGGAAAAATAAATATTGCTTATTGTCCTGAGAGAGTGCTTCCTGGAAAAGTGATTTATGAATTAGAACATAACGATAGAGTAATTGGCGGTTTGGATGAGCAATCAACAAAAGCAGCACAAGATTTTTACCGTCATTTTGTGAAAGGAGAATTGCATGCAACTAATGCAAAAACTGCTGAAATGTGTAAATTGGTTGAGAATTCATCAAGAGATGTGAGTATTGCTTTCGCTAATGAATTGAGTATTATTTGTGATAAAGCAGGAATTAATGTTTGGGAGTTAATAAAGCTAGCAAATAAACATCCAAGAGTCAATATCTTACAACCAGGAACTGGAGTTGGTGGGCATTGCATTGCTGTTGATCCATGGTTTATTGTTTCAGAATTTGAAAAAGAGGCAGTAATTATACGAAATGCAAGAGAGATAAATAACTATAAAACGGATTGGGTAATAGAAAAAATCAAATCTACTGCCTTACAGTTTGAATTGGATAATAATAGAAAACCGACTATTGCATTAATGGGCATGGCATTTAAGCCAGATATTGATGATTTAAGAGAGTCTCCTGCCTTACAAGTTGCAGATACATTGCTAGCAGAAGGAAAATTTGATTTACTTTTAGTTGAGCCAAATTTGGATGAAAGTAATAAGTATGATTTGATAGATTATGAAGCAATCAATGGAAAAGCAGATATAGTTGCTTATTTGGTAGCACATAAAGAGTTTAGAAACTTTACAACTAATACAATAGAATTAGATTTCTGTGGCGTTAAAAGGTAGATTTATAGATTTATGCACTAAACATTTTTCACTTCTTGTATTAGGTGGGGGTTCCGCTTCTTTTTTTCTTGTTAATATTATTCTAAAAGATTATTTAGATGCTGAGAATTATGGGCTTTATTCAATATTTATTACCTATATTTCTTTACTGTCTTCTTTTGGGTTATTAGGATTTGAACAAGTTATTATTAGAAATGCTAAGATAATGAGTAACAAAATTATCTTAAGTAAAAGTCTACTAATCCCTATAATATTTTCATTATTGGTTGTTTCTATTTTAGGATCATATTTATTTATAAATAACTATAGTATTTCTGTGTCTTTTATTTTTTTAATTAGTATTACTTTTTTAGTAATTTTAACTAAGTTAATTTTTAATTTATTTAGACTTATGTCTAAGTTTACATTTTCTCAAATTGCATTAAATTTTTGGAAGCTCAGTTTGTTTTTTGTTTTATTGATTCTAGTTTTTAGAAAGAATTTTATTAATCTGGAAGATGTAATTACTGCAATTTTTTGGTCTTTAGTAATAACAATGTTTATGGTGTTTGGGCTTTTTAAAAAGGTGAAATTTAGAAGTAATTTGAAGATAAAAACAGCTTTTAGTCAATCGATTTTATTTTTATTATCATTAATTACAATTTCTTTAATAAATTTCGGAGATAGATTTTTTATTGAGAACAGGTTCGGATTAGAGGAACTTGGTTATTATTTCTTTTTTATTAATTTATTTCTATTTCCTTTCGTTCTTTTTCAATCATATATTGGTTTTAAAGAAATTGTTACTTTTAAGTTATCGTATAACCATAATCTATTAGTTCAGAAATTAAAGAGTATTCTTAAATATTCGATTTTGTTTGGAATATTTCTTTTATCCTTTTCCTTTTTTGTCGATTATTTAGAGCTCTATAGTATTGATTTACTTGAAAATTTAGAAATGATTTTAATGCTTATTGTTTTAGGAGTTGTTAAAATGGTTTATTCGCTTTTGTCATCAGCAATGGGTGCTATTTGTGATAATAAAATGTTATTTAAGATTAATCTTTACTCTATCATAAGTATTCTTATATTAATTCCAGTTATTTATTATTATTCGTCTACAATTACAATAACTATTATGTTTTTGATAGTTTTGTGGTTTATTAGATGTGTGATATGGTACAAACAGCTTTTATTGTATGAGAATTAGATATGAGATTATATTGTGGTATTCGGCCTTACTGAAATCCATTCCTGGGAAGTTAGGTTGTATTTTAAGGAATATATTGTTGCCATATCAAAAAGGAATAAATGTTACTATTTGGGATCATGTGCAGATTGATAGCCCTTCAAAATTAAAAATAGGAAATAATGTTTCTGTAAATAGGGGTTGTATTTTACATGCTGGTGGTGAAATAGAAATTGGAAATGATGTTTTGATTGGTCCTGCTGTTATTATATATTCTCAAAATCATTCTTATAGAGATTTGAGTAAAAAGATTATTAACCAAGGATATAACACTAAAAAGGTGAATATTGGTAGTAATGTTTGGATTGCAGCCAATGCAATTATTTTGCCTGGAGTTACTATCGGAGAAGGTGCTGTTGTGGCAGCAGGTAGTGTAGTTACAAAAGATGTGGACCCAAATACAATAGTTGGTGGTAACCCAGCAATATTTATTAAAAATCGCTAAATGTCCTTAGGTACAATAGTTTATCTTATTTTAAGTTTATTCTCTATTATATTTGGTGTTCTTTACTTTCTACACCCTAGAAATAGTTCAATTATATTTTTATTATTAGGGATGATAACCCCAACATCTAATCAGTTTATGGATTTTACTTCATATAGTGGAGTCTATTTTTATGATTATTTCTTTTTATCATTAACCATTTATTATGTAATTAATGTAGCAATTAAAAAATATTTCTTAAGGAGTAATATTTATAATATTATTTTTTTTATGTCATTTTTTCTCTTTTATCTTGTATTTGCTATTTTCTCCTCTGTTCCTTTTGACAAATATTTATTAAGAGACTTGAGGCCTTTTTTAACATTGTTTTATGGCATTGTTTGTATTGATTTGGTTAGAAAGAATAAGGTTTCATTAAGCATAATTTTAAATATACTTATAGTTACATTTGTGTTTAAGTTATTCTTCTTTATTTTTCTTTTGCTTGGCGTTTCATTTTCTGATATATATTACCAAAATAATGCCTTTCGGTATTTTGATGCAAGTACATTTGTTGCCGCATTATTTCTTATTGTTATCGTATTCAAAAAGAAATCTTTT